>JAICSD010000027.1 GCA_025937075.1 Vicinamibacteria bacterium
CCCGCGATCGAGCTCGAGGATGCGCGTCGCGAGCGAGGTCAGGAACGCGCGATCGTGCGTCACGAACAGCACGGCACCCGGAAACTGCAGCAGGAATTCCTCGAGCCATCTGATTGCGTCGATGTCGAGGTGATTGGTGGGCTCGTCCAGCAGCAGCACGTCAGGCGACGACACGAGCGCGCACGCCAGCAGCGTGCGGCGCCGCCAGCCGCCCGACAATTCGTGAACGGGACGGTCGGCGGGCAACCCCAGACGGGAGATCACCAGCTCCACCTTCTGCTCGAGGCTCCAGCCGTCCTCCAGCTCGAGCCGGTGCTGCAGATCGGCGAGTGCCGCGAGCCGTTGCTCGTCGTGCGGCTGCTCCGCCAGACGCGCCGCGGCGCGGTGATACGCCGCGGCCAGGTTGCCCAGCGCGCCAAGCCCGCGGGCGACTTCGTCGAAGACGAGGCGCTCGCGCACCTGAAGTTCCGCGCTGTCGTGATCGCGCAACTCGGGTTGCGCGCCACGAATGCCCTCGTCGCCGACTTCCTGGGACAGGCGCGCGACACGAAGCGCCGGCGCACGCCAGACAGTTCCCGAATCGGGCGGCACCTCGCCTGAGATCACCTTCAGCAGGCTCGATTTGCCGCTGCCGTTGCGGCCGATCAACGCGATGCGCTCGCCGGCGTCGATTCTGAGATTCGCACCCTCGAAAAGTGGCAGGTACCCGAAGGCGAGCGAAACGTCAGACAGGGTCAGAAGGGGCATCGCGGAAGGCGGAAGGTGGACGTTGGACGTTGAAAAGCTGGGAGTTGGGAGCTTGAGTGTCAGAGCAGATGACGCGACAGCACGGCCCAGACCGCGTGCGCGAGCCGCGCGCGATCGTGCCGCGCGATCTCGTCGCACCAGAACTCGCCGGTCACCACTTCGGTGCCGCTGGGGATCTCACCGACCTCGAGCGGCGTCTTGTGCTCGGCCGCGTAGCGTTCGAGTGTGGCGGCAGACGGCCTCGTCGTGTTGACGATCACCACATCGATGGACCGGCCAATGGCCGCGCACAGCAGGCGAACTTCGTCAGCCGCAGTGAAGTCCGCCATGCCTCGCCCCTCCGTGAGCAGGTTGCTGACGAGGACGATGGGGCCGCGCACCTGACGGACGGCTTGCGGCGCGCCGCGGACGAGGAAAATCGGCATCAAACTCGTGTAGAAGCTCCCCGGCCCGATGATCGCGGCTTCGAACTGCGGGATGGCGGCTTCCGTAGACGGGTGCAGGTGCACCTGCGGCTCGAGCCACAAGCGGGTGATCCCATGACCGGCGCTCTGAGCGGCATCCACTTCCACTTCGCCGCGCGACTGCGCCCCGTCCTGATATTCGGCGCAGACGGTCGCCTGCTCCACGCTGACGGGCCACACGCGTCCTGCGCAGCCGAGCAGCCCGCGCAAGCCGTCCACCGCTGCGACGAAGTCGCCGCTGTACCGCTCCATCATCGAGAGCAGCAGGTTCCCGCCCGTGTGCCCGCCGAGGCGTGCGTGCTCGAGCGTCGGCAGTCGCGCGAGCAACACGCGCCGCGCCTCGCGTTCGTTGCGCGCGAGCGCGAGCGCGCACTTGAGCACATCGCCCGGCGGCAGGACGCCCAGTTCGTCGCGCAGCACGCCCGAACTCCCGCCACTATCGAACATCGTCACCACCGCATTGAGCGACAGCCAGGGGTTGCGCTTCAGGCCGCCGAGCAGGCTTGGCAGCCCGGTGCCGCCGCCGAAGCAGCCGATGTTGAGAGTGCGCAGGCGCATCGGTCGATGATACATGGGCCGCGGAGGACGCGGATTACGCGGACGCGCGCCGAAGAAGCGAGAGAGCGCAGCGACCGAGTCACGCGAGCGGCCCCCGTAGGAGCCCCTCGGATACCATATGCGCCATGACGTACACGCGGCGGAGATTCCTCGAAGCAGCGGGCGCCTTGGCGGCCGCGGTGCGCATGGGGCGAGCGGGCGCCCTGCACGCGCAGTCGACCGGCGGCACCCGACCATCTCCCGCACCTGGCGTGCAACTGAACGTCGAGACCCCGGTACCGGACTATTCGCGCGATCTCGAGCGGTACCTGATCCGCCTTGCGGATGACGCGCGCGAACGGCGCAAGCAGGTGGTCGAGGCGATCTCGTCGCGCGGAGGCATCCTCGACCGGCAGCACACGATCGTGTCCGAGCTTTGGAAGATGCTGGGCGGACCGCTCGAGCGCACGCCTCTCAACCCGCGAGTGACGGGCGTCGTCGATCGTCCTGGCTATCGAATCGAAAAGCTGACGTACGAGAGCCGGCCGCGGCTCTACGTGACGGCGAATCTCTACGTGCCCGCCGGCAGCGGACGGCGCCCGGCGATCCTGGGGCCACTCGGCCACTCGATGAACGGCAAGGCCTGGCCGACGTACCAGCGGCTGTTCTCGAATCTCGCGCGCAAAGGCTACGTCGTGCTCGCTTACGATCCGTTCGGGCAAGGCGAACGCATCGAGTACCCCGGACGGGAACCTGGTGAATCGACCGTCGCACGCGGCGGGACCGGCGAGCACGAGTACGCCGGGCGCCGCCTGATCCTCCTCGGAGCCAACTTCGGCCTGTTCCGCGCGTGGGACGGCATTCGCGGAATCGATTACCTCCTGACGCGCCCGGAGGTGGATCCCGATCGCATCGGCTGCTGCGGACAATCCGGCGGCGCCACGATGACGCAATTCCTTGCCGCGCTCGACAGCCGGATCCGCGTCGCGGTGGTCTCGGAAGGGAACACGGAGAATCTGGCCGAGACGAACGTCGAGCCGCCGGGATCGGCAGACGATGCCGAGCAGAACATCGTGCCCGGCCTGGCGCGCGGGATCGATCGGGCGGATCTACTCTACGCGTTCGCGCCGAAGCCGATGCTCATGACGATCACGCTGCACGACGCCGGCCACACGTACTCGCCCGAATACGTGACCGGCTCGCTCGCGTTCCTCGACGAATACAAACGGGCCTACCGTGTGCTGGGCGCCGAGGACCGCGTCTCGCTGCAGGCGACGACCGTGTCGCACGGGTACGTGTACGAGATGCGCCGCGCGACGTACGGCTGGTTCAATCGCTGGTTCGAGATGAAAGATGCGGACGACACCGAGACATCGCAGGCGGTCGAGGCTGATTCAACGCTGTTCGTGACGCCAACCGGGTTCGTCGCGACGTCATTTGGAGGCGAGACTGCCCTGTCGCTGACGCGTCAGATGGCCCAGGGGACCCGGCCTCCGGCGTCGGGCTCCGCCGCGGACACGCGCGCGCGCATTCGCGAAGTGCTCGGCGTGGCCGAGCGGCCCGATGCGGCACTGACGTCGCGCGTGCTCGCCACGATCAGAAAGGCTGGATATCGCGCGGAGCAGTTCGAGCTCACGAGCGATCGGGAAATCCGCACGCCGGGCTGGCTGCTCACGCCCGATAATGCGACCGCTTCCACACCGACGTTGCTGTACGTGGGCGAGGCATCGGCCTGGAGCGGCGTCGCGGAGGACGCGCTGCCCGAGCGCCTGTGCGCGACGGGCGGATGCCGCGTCGCCATCATCGACGTGCGCGGACGCGGCGACTGCGCCATCGCCTATCCGGCGCGCGGTCGGTTCTATTTCCCGGGCCGCATCAGCGACGAAGCGTACCTGACCTGGTTCACGCTGATGCTGGGCAGGCCGCTGCTCGGCGGACAAGTGTCCGACACGTTGCGGGCGCTGCAGTACCTTCGTTCCCGCCCCGACGGGGACAATGCCGTGTCGCTCGTCGGCGACGGCCCGCACGGCGTGATCGCGCTCTATGCGGCCGCGCTCGACGAGGGCGTACGCGGCGTCGCGCTGCGCCGGACTGTCACTGACTACCGATCGCTGGCTGTCGCCGAACGCTACAGCCAACCGTTCGGTATTTATGCGTACGGCATCCTGGGCGAATTCGATCTGCCCGACGTGGCGCGCGCGGCGGCGCCTCGCCCCGTGCTCCTGCTCGATGCCGTTACGGCGACGGGCGATCCGGCGGGCGCAGTTGCGAAGGATCTCTACCGGGACGTGTCGAACGCCACGGTGCGCACGACGGGCGCTGACGACGATCGGATCCAACTCCTGGCCGACTGGGCGCGCAGCCACTAACCTCGTCCGGGAGGATCCGCGGCCTATAATCACGGGATGCCGAATGGGCAGCACGCGCTCGACGGGCTGGCGAGGGATCTCGAGCGCGTGTTCGGGCACCGGCTTCGGTCGCTCGTCGCGTACGAGAGCCTGGCGCCGGGAAGCAGTCTGCACTCGCTCGCGATCGTCGAAGGGCTCACGTTCGAGGACCTCGCAGCCTGCCTGCCGCTCGCCGATGGCTGGCACCGCCGCGGGCTCGAAGTGCCGCTGATGCTCTCGGCGGGGGAACTGCGGCGCACGATGGACATCTTCCCGCTCGAATACGCGGGCATCATCGCCACGCACACGGTTGTTCGCGGTAACAGCCCCTTCGAGGGACTGGAAATTCCTCCGGCCGATCTGCGCCGCGGCTGCGAGGCGCAGGCGAAGGGACACCTGATTCACCTCCGCGAGGCGTTTCTCGAATCACACGGCGAGACGGCGTCCATCGTGCGGCTGATCGCGGCATCGGCCGCGCCCTTCCGCGCGCTGTTGACGCATATCGCACGGCTGCCCGACGGTGACGGCAACACCCGGGGGGCCTTCACAGACGATGATCTCGCGCGCTTCGCCGAGGCGCATATGGGCGTACCTGCAGCCCTCGTACGCGATGTGTTCGGCGCAGCCGCTCAGTCGGCCATCGCCGATCCCACCGCGCTCCTCGCGCGCTACCTCGACGCCGCACAGCGTGTCTGGGAGTACGTCGATCGCTGGCGCTAGCGAACGCCGAGGCGTGTCAATGCTGGATACTCACCCTGGTCAATGCCGGGTACTGACGCTGGTCAATGCCGCGTACTGACGCGCGTCAATGCCGGTCTCGTGTAGGGCATACCTTCGGGTGTGGCACAGCCAAATGGACGCTGTACGCGCTCCTCTTCCTCCTCCTGCATTCAGCATTCACCATTGACGCCGCGGCGCAGCCCGCGCCGCCAACATTGACTGCGCCGGTCAACGACTTCGCAAACATCATCGACAGCGCCTCGCGCGCGGAGCTGGATCGGCGAATCCGGGCGATGCAGCAGAAGACCGGCGACGTCCTGGTCGTGGCGACCGTGAACACCTATCAACCCTACGCCGACATCAACGAGTACGCCGTCAAGATGTTCGAGAATGGCGGCCGCGGGATCGGACAGAAGGGAAAGGACAACGGCGTCCTCATCGTCCTCGCGGTGAACGACCGCCGTGTGCGGGTTGAAGTCGGCTACGACCTGGAGGCCTTCGTCACGGACGGCTTCGCGGGAGAGGTCATCCGCAACGTGATGAACCCCGAGTTCCGGCAGGGGCGCTACGGACCTGGCCTGCTCGCCGGCGCCACGACGATCATCAACCGCATCGCGCAGGGACGCGGGGTCACGATCCCTGACGTGCCGCAGCAGCCGGTGGGAACCTCCTCTGACGGTCCGCACATCCCGTTCTCGCTGATCATCTTCGTCATTCTCATCGTGCTCGCGCTCAGCCGCGGCGGTGGACGCCGCCGGCGCAGACGCTACTGGGGTGTCGGACCGTGGAGCGGATGGAACAGCGGCGTCGGCCCGTTCGGACGAGGCGGATTTGGCGGCGGCTTCGGGGGATTCGGCGGGGGCTTCGGCGGCGGCGGCGGTGGTGGCTTCGGTGGCTTCGGCGGCGGCCGCTCCGGCGGCGGTGGAGCATCCGGAGGATGGTAGGGCGCAATGATAAAGTTCGAGAGCGAGAGGACATCATGCGGAGACATTTCCAACGCGCAGCGCTCGTCGTGTTCGTATCCGCGGTTGCCGCAGCGCTCTCCGGCTGCTCCTACAACAAGTTCACGACCCAGGAAGAGGCCATCAAGGCGCAGTGGGCACAGGTGCAGAACCAGCTCCAGCGCAGGAACGACCTCATACCCAACCTGGTCGAGACGGTGAAGGGCTACGCGACGCACGAGGAGAGCGTCTACAAGGACATCGCGGATTCACGATCGCGCCTCCTGGCTGCGAAGTCTCCCGAGGAGACCATCCAGGCGGCCAATCAGCAGACGACGGCGCTCGGACGGCTGCTCGCGGTGGTCGAAAACTATCCGCAGCTCAAAGCCAACGAGCAGTTCAACCGCCTGATGGACGAGCTGTCGGGGACGGAGAACCGGATCGCCGTCGAACGCATGCGCTACAACGAGCGCGTGCAGGAATACAACACGCAGCGCCGCAAGTTCCCGTCGAACCTGACCGCGAAGATGTTCGGCTTCAAGGCGTATCCGTATTTCGAGGCGCCTCCGGCCGCACAGGGAGTGCCGAAGGTCGATTTCCGCCGATGAGCATGACGAGGAACCCCGCGCGCGCACACGCGCACGCCCCCGCACTCCGCTTGGGCGCCGCGATTGCCGCGGCCGCGATCGCCGCATTCGGTGCCCGCGGCATCCGCGCGCAAGGACCGCAGCCGGTCGCACCGCTCCCGCCGCTCATCAATGCCTCCGACGACCCACTCCTGAAGCCGTTCGTCTGGCGCTCGATCGGCCCGGCGAGCATCGGCGGACGCATCGACGACATCGCAGCCGACGAGAAGAACCCGTCCACGTTCTACGTCGGCTTCGCCACCGGCGGTTTGTGGAAGACAACGAACAACGGGACGACGTGGGTACCGCTCTTCGACGTGTATCCGGTTTCGTCCATTGGCGACGTCGCGCTCGCGCCGTCGAACGCCGACATCATTTATGTAGGGACCGGCGAAGCGAACAACCGGCAGAGCTCGTCGTTCGGCGACGGCGTCTACAAGTCGACGGACGGCGGCAAGACCTTCCAGCACATCGGTCTCGACAAGACACAGAGCATCGCGCGAATCGTCGTCCACCCGAAGGATCCGAACATCGTCTACGTCGCGGCAGTCGGACATCTGTTCGGCCCGAATCCTGACCGCGGTTTGTACAAGACGACCGATGGCGGGAAGACGTGGACGAACACGAAGTTCATCGACGAGGACACGGGCTTCACCGACATCGTGATGGACCCGTCGAATCCGAACGTGCTCTACGCGGCTTCGTACCAGCGCCGGCGCGTACCGTGGGGCTTCAACGGCGGCGGACCTGGCAGCGGCATCTGGAAGACGACGGATGCCGGCAGGCACTGGACGAAGCTGACGGGCAACGGCCTTCCGAACAATCCCATGCTCGGCCGCATCGGCCTCGACGTCGCGCGCTCGCGTCCGCAGACGATCTACGCCTCGATCGAAGTCGGGCCCAGCGGCGGAACCGGCGCCGGCGTGAACGACGACGGCACGCTGCAGCCGCCCGGGCAGACGGGCTTCGGCGGGCGCGGCCGCGGCAATCAGCCGCCACCGCCTCCCGATCCGAACAAGTCGGGCATCTGGCGATCGGACGATGGCGGGAAGACGTGGCGGTTCCTCTCGAACGCGATGGACCGTCCGATGTACTACAGTCAGATTCGCGTCGATCCCAACAATCCCGACATCGCGTATCAGGGCGGCGCGCCGTTCTTCAAGACGATCGACGGCGGCAAGACGTGGACGCAGGTGCAGGGTCTCGCGCACACCGATCACCACGCGATCTGGATCGATCCGCACAACAGCAACCACGTGATCGTCGGCAACGACGGCGGCCTCGACATCACCTACGACCAGGCGGAAACCTGGGAGTTCGTGAACACGCTGGCCGTCGGCCAGTTCTACAAGGTCAGCGCCGACATGCGGCGGCCGTACTACGTGTGCGGCGGCCTTCAGGACAACGGAAGCTGGTGTGGCCCGAGCGCCACGCGCACCACGAGTGGAGTGCTCAACTCCGACTGGTATCGCGTGGGCGGCGGTGACGGCTTCTATACCGCCAACGATCAGACGGACTGGGGGACGCTCTATTCGGAGTCGCAGGACGGCGCTACGTCGCGCCTCGATCTGAAAACAGGACAGACCGTCAGCATCCGCCCGCGCGGGCCGGGGCGCGGCGGCCGCGGCGCGCCGCCGGAAGGCAACGACGGTCAGGGCGGCGGCGGACCGTTCGGCGCCGCAGCCCAGTCGCCCAATGGCAACATCGTTCCGATCCCGCCGCCGGGAACGAACTACCGGTTCTACTGGAACACGCCGTTCATCCTGTCTCCGCACAACCAGTCGACGGTGTACCTGGGCGGCGATCGGCTGTTTCGATCGACCGACCGCGGCACCACGTGGACGGCGTCGCCCGATCTGACGAAGAACATCGGGCGCAACGATCGACCGATTATGGGTGTCGAGGGGAAGGCGCCCATGGCCTCGAAGCACGACGGCGCGGCGTCGTTCAGCAACATCGTCACGATCGGCGAGTCGCCGATCGTGCCGGGCGTGCTGTGGGTCGGCACGAACGACGGCAACCTTCAGGTGAGCAGGGACGGCGGCGCCACGTGGACGAATGTGACCGACAAAGTACCGGGCGTGCCGAAGGAGACCCACGTGTCGCGCGTCGAGCCGTCGCACTTCGACGCGGGCACCTGCTACGCGACGTTCGACGCCCACCGCACGGACGACATGAAGCCATACGTGTTCGTGACGCGCGATTTCGGCCAGACATGGGCGTCGCTCGCCGCAACGCTCCCCGAAGGCAACGTCAACGTCGTCACCGAGGATCCCCGGAACAGGAACCTGCTCTTCCTCGGCACCGAGTACGGGCTCTATATCTCGCTCGACGGCGGAAAGAACTGGAAGCGGTTCATGACCGGGCTGCCGACGGTGCGCATCGACGACATCATCGTGCACCCGCGCGATCACGATTTGATCGCGGGGACGCACGGACGCAGCATCTGGATCGTCGACGACATCTCGCCGCTCGAAGACTGGGACGAGGAAATCGCTGCCGCCGACGCGTATCTGTTCGACGTGCGTCCGGGCGTCGCGCTGATCAACGACATCCAGAAGCAGATCGAGGTCGGCGGCGCAAAGCATTTCCGCGGACAGAATCCGCTGGCGGGGACGGCGATCAGCTACTGGCTGAAGAACCCCGCGTCGGCAGTGCGCCTCACGATCTCCGACATCAACGGCCACGAGCGGCGTGCGATCCAGGGCACCAAGACGGCGGGATTGAATCGCGTCCAGTGGGATCTGCGGCCGAACCCGCCACAGCGGGGCGGCGGAAATTCCCCGTCCCAGCAGGAGAGCGCGAGGACCGGCGAGCCGCCGCAGACCGCGACGGCGAATCCGCCCGCGGCGGGACGACAGGGGCGCGGGCGCGAGGACCAGCCGCCGGCGGCCGGGCGCGGCCAGACCGCCGGTGCCGCGCCGCAGCAGACCGAACAGCAGGCCGGAGGCGGCGGACGCGGCAGGGGCAACTTCGTCCCGCCGCTGCCCGCGGGATCCTATCTGCTCGAGCTCACCGTCGACGGTAAGGTTGTGGGCACGAAGGCCGTCACGATCGAGGCGGATCGCCTGCAGTAGATCACGTCAGGGCCTGGTGACCTTGACGACGTAGTACAGAAACCCGGGCTGGACCTCGCGGAACAAGTGCGGCACGCCATTGGGAACGACGATGACATCCCCTTTGGAGAGGCGCCGCGACTCGCCGCCTTTGATGCTGTCGCCGCGGATCTCGCCCGCGGCCGTTTCCTTGCCGTTGATCGTTTCGCCGCCGGTCACGAACGTCGCGGTGCCTTCGACGACATAGATGATGTCGGTGTCGCGCGCGTGAACTTCGGCCTGCCCGTCCTTGTCCCGGCGCGCCGCGAGGATCTTGTACGCGCTCGTCTCGAGCAGCGGGACGCCTTTCGCGAACGCGGCGGCGACCTTCTCGTTCGGCAGATAGATGACGGGATCCGAGGGCGCGAGTCCGCGGACTGCAACGCCGCCGATGAAGGCCGCCGCCAGCACCGCTCCTGCTGCGATTGTCTTGATCATCGTTTCTCCATTGTTCGCGGGCCTGACAGGCCAGCTCAGAACCTGAACCCCGATCCCGCGTAGAACAACGTGTCCTCGGAGCTGTGCGCCACGATCGCGCGCAGCACCATGGTCGTACCCACGGGCTTCAGCAGCACGCCTCCGCCGGCCGACGGATGCCACGCATTCGACGACTCCCCTTTCATCCAGACGCGGCCCGTGTCGACGAACCCGAGCAGCCCGAATCGTACGGGGAAGATGGACGCGAACACCGGGCCGCCCAGATACGCGCGCAGCTCCGTGCTTCCGTACAACGACGCATCGCCGGCAAACCGATGGCTGTGATAGCCGCGATCGGTCCTGCCGCCGATGAACGCGGCGTCGAACCAGGGATACGTGCCGAACACGCGCTGCCCGCCGACGCGCGCCGCCAGCTGCACGCTTCGGTTTCCCACATAGCCGGAGAGGTAGCCATCGACGCCGCCGTACGCTTCGTTCACGTCCCACATGGCAGGTGCACCATAGCCGCTCGCCATCACGTGGAGCCCACGCGTGGACGGCAGGTCGGGCGCGCCGCCGGTCGTCTCTCCCATCGCAACGGCCATCAGGCCCGGCAGGTTGCTGGGCTGCGTATCCGCCTCGAAGCGGACGCGCAGATCGGCGATGCCGAACTGACCGGTGCCGTACGGCGACTGCGCGAAGAGGATCGTGTCCGGATGCTTGCCCGTGTCGGAGTACCGCAGCTCCGGGCCGATCGAGAACCAGGCGCGCGTCCCGCCGATCCGAGCGGCCGGCGACAGCGTAATCAGCGTCTGCCCGACGTGGTACTGCGATCGGCTCGCCGACGGTGTGTCGTTCCCGAACCCGAAGAAGTTGACGTGCTCGATACCGGACACGAACGTCTTGAGATCGAATGCGAGCGGCGACCCCGCGCGCTTGAAGAGACCGTCGTATTCGATCTTGCCGCTGGACTCGCCGAACGCCCAGGCACCGCGGAGGTTCTGCTCTTTTGCGGCGGGAACGCTCCGGAAGCCGTAGGTCGTCCGTGTGAGGGTCATGCCGGCGACGATGCCGAGATCCTGCGTATACAAGGCCATCGGCTGCATCAGCGACCAGTGTCCGAAGTTGCGCGGCTCGAGCCATGGCGCGTCGGCGACCGGCGCGGGGTTCTGCCACGATCCCGCGTGATCGATCCGCCTCCCCGTCGCGGTGCCGGCATCGGTCCACACTTCGGTTTTCGTATCCGGCGACTCGACCTGCTTCTCGCCACCGCCGGAGATGACGCGCACGTGGATCGGACCGCCGCCGCCGGAGCGGGTGATGTGATCGTTGCCCCCCTGCAGGTACAACCGAACCTCGTTCGTTTCATCGGGGAGGAAGCGGCGCGAGTAGTACGGCGCCGATGCTCCGGGAGCGGTCGCCGAGATCGTCGTCGAGTGGTCCGCCGCCGTCGCGATCGTCACCTGATCGTCGAGATCGGTGAGGTGTACGTCGACGTCGCGCGCCAGATACCGGTAGACGCGCTGGATATACGTCACCAGCGCCGCGCGCCGCGCCTTCAACGCCTGCGCAATCGCCCCATGATCGAGCGCCTGCCATTCCTTGGGAAGCTGCGCCGTCGCGCGATCGATGACATCGTCCGTCCAGACTTTCTGCAGCTCCTGCGCGGCCGTGGTGAACGCGTTTCCGTCGAGATCGCTCAGCAGCCAGCGATCGACCTCCGCGGCGTTGCTGGTCGGCCCCTCCAGATTCGATGAGTACTTCTCCGAGAACTCCAGCAGGCGTGGCTGACGCGGACGCATGCCCGAGATGACGATCCCGTTGTGGCGCACGAACGCCATGTCGCGATCCTCGGGCAATGGCTGCCAGCCGGTCTTCCCCGGCAGATGCATCCACCGCCACTGCCCGCGCCGGCGGTCGTAGTCCTCGACGAAGAGGTCGAGGATTCGCGCGCGCAGGAACGCGTGGCTGTCGATCCGGTTCTGCGGGCCTTGCAGCCAGCGTACCCAGAGCTCCCGCGTCGGGATGATCTCCGAGGCGTGATCGAAGCCTCCGTCGTTGCCGCCCGACGCCGTCGGATATTCCTCCAACGTTCCGACCCTGTTGGCGAACGTCGCGCGGAACTGCCCCAGGCGCGAATCGTCGGGCATGACCACCAGCTTGGGTTGCACGTGCGGAACGCCAGCAGCCTCCGCGAGGACCGGCATGATGAGCGATGCGCCGGGATGCGTCGCGGACGTCGCGTCCCGCAGCAGCCGCGCGGGCCAGCTCCGGCGCCACTCCTCCGGCAGCAGCCGCTCGGGCTCCTTGTGCAGCGATCGGAACGTGTACGCCTTCCCGTCGGCACCGCGCAGCGCAAGTCCGGCTGTCTGAAGGCCCCCGACCTGCCGCACGGGCTCGAGCCCGCCGGCTTCACGCCCAAGGTCCAGCACGGGCACGGCGACCGGGGCCGTCCAGACGTCACGGTAACCATTGCCGAACCACCGCCGCATCGTCCCCGACGCCGCGTATTCGGGGCCGGGGATCACGGTCTTGGTCTGGGGTCTCGCGTCCTGCGCCAGGAGCGGCGCGCTGAGCATGAGGACGCCAGCAGCAACACATGTCCATCGCATGAAGGGTCTCCGGGTCACCATTGGGGCCTGAATCAATTGACGGTTGGATGGTGGATTATCCATCAAATTCGCAGCTTTGCCACTCCACGAATGCCGCAGATGTTCCGGTTGCGGGTAATAACGTCGGAGCATGCCGAAGCGAACACGGGGACCCTCCAGAGCCGCCTCGCGCTCATATAATCCATCGCATGCCGCTGAAAGACGCGCTGCTCCCCGAGTTCGACCACGAGATGGGGACGACCCGCCGGCTGCTCGAGCGGGTCCCTGAGGCCGATCTGACGTGGAAACCGCACGAGAAGTCCTTCAGCCTTGGACGTCTCGCCGCACATCTCGCCAATATCCCGCGCTGGGTCGACGCGGCGTGCGACAACGTCATCTTCGACGTCCTGTCGATCGAGGACACTCGAACGCGCGATCCTGGTTCGGCTGCAGACATTCTGGAGGCGTTCGACGCCAACGTGCGCCGCGCGCGCGCGAAGATCGCGGACCAGACCGACAGCGCGCTGCTCTCGCCGTGGACGATGACGCGGGGTGGACAGGAGGTGTTCACGACGCCGAGGACGGCCGTCTTGCGGACCTTCATCATGAACCACATGATTCACCACCGCGGCCAGTTGACGGTGTACCTTCGGCTTCGCAACGTGCCGCTGCCGTCGATTTACGGCCCGACCGCGGATGAGCAGTGAGCTGCGGTCAATACCCGAATGCCTGACGGCTCTCAATGCCGAATGACGCCGAACGCTCGGTGATCGGGCGGCATCGCCTCTTCACGGGCGCGGATTCAGCATTCAGCATTCGTACTTCAACATTGACGCTGGCCTGCGCGGCGGCCTTCATCCTCCTCTGTACGTTGAATAGCGCGGGCTATCGCTACGGCGCTTCCGATCAGGCGCTCTACACGCCTGCGGTGCTGCGTCATCTCGATCCGGCGCTGTTTCCGCGGGACGCGCCGCTCATCGACACGCAGGCGCGGCTGATGCTGAACGACGAGGTCGTCGCAGCGTTGTCCCGCGTCACCGGGCTCTCGCTCCAGCCGCTCTATTTCCTGTTGTACGTCGCCACGCTGGCGCTCCTGCTGACGGCTGGTCTCCGGCTGGGCGGCCGCATGTATCGCACGCGGGGCGCGTGCCTCGCGCTCGCCGCGGCGATGACCCTCCGTCACGCGATTTCACATACGGGAACGAACTCGCTCGAAGGCTACTTCCATCCCCGGCAAGTCGCGTTCGCGCTGGGACTGCTCGCCGCCGCGCTGTTCCTCGAGCGCCGCGATCGCCTCGTCATCGCCTGCCTCGCCGGCATGGCAGTCGCGCATACCACGACCTTCGTATGGTTTGCGATCTGGTTGATCGGCGCGGCATGGGCAGGACGGCCTGACGCGCGCCGAGTCCTCGCACTCGGCACGGCGGCTGTCGCGCTCGTCGCGCTCTGGATGCTCTGGCGAGGCCCGTTTGCCGGCCGCCTGCATCGGATCGATCCCGCGTGGATGGGAGTGATCAGCGGAAAGGATTATCTGTTTCCGCTCTCGTGGCCGCTGGACGCGTGGGCGACGAACCTCGTCACGATTCCGATCATCCTTGTTGCCTGGCGCTCGCGCGTGCGGAGCGGGCTTGCCGTGGAGGGGGAAGGCGCACTCGTCGCCGGTGCGATGATGCTCGCCGTATTATTCCTCTGCTGGCTGCCGTTCAACGCGGCCCGTCTCGCGCTCGCGGTGCAGATGCAGGCCAGCCGTCTGTTCTGGATCCTGGACGCGTTCGCGACGGTGTACCTCGTGTGGGCCATCGCCGAAGGTACTGCGCGCGCTCCGTCGCTCGCGCGAAGAGGCATCGCGGCGGCCGCGCTCGTCACGCTGCTCTCGGCCGCACGAGGTGGCTACATCTGCTTCGTCCAGTTTCCCGATCGAAAGATCGTCTCGATTGACGTCCAGCACGACGACTGGCGGGACGCGATGGCGTGGGCGAGGACGACGGATGCGCGCAGCGGATGGCTGGCCGACCCGCAGCATGCGTCGCTGTACGGAGCGAGCCTGCGGGCCATCGGAGAGCGCGATGTCCTCCTCGAGGATGCGAAGGACGCGGCCCTGGCGATGTACGACCGGAACATCGCGATGCGCGTGGCCGATCGCCGCGCCGCGCTCGCGGAACATCCGTGGGACACGGCGGGGGGCGCCCGCGCGCTCGCGCGCCGCTACGATCTCGATTACCTCGTCACGAGCGCGCCGGTTGCTCTGCCCGTGGCGTTCCGTGCGGGTTCGCTGACGATCTATCGCCTGCGTTGAGACCGACCCACGTGCCCGCCTGCTGAATGCACCAGAGATCGCGAGTCCCCGCGCGCCACGCACGCTGAAACACATCGTCGACGCCCACGCGAATCTCTGGCCGCTCGGGCAGGCCCGCGGCCGCTTCGCCTGGGGTCAACCCGCGGATGCCGGCGAACACCACGAAGTAGCAGCTCCCCAGAATCGCGCTCAAGACGGCAAACGCGTACGGCGCGGCGCGGCCGAGCGCCCCCGCCTGCACGCCCGTCGTCACGATCGTCGTGCCCACGATGACTGCCAGGAGTCCCACAATCGCAGCGGCATCCACGCATGCGGCGAACAGGATCCGCGGCAGGGGACGATCGCTGCTCTTGCCCTCCGGACGTGCCACTTCGGATGAGGGCTCTTCGTGCAGCTTCTCTTCGCGCGTCTTGAATCCCCGGACGCGGGCAATTCCAACCAACGGGTCCTCGCCGCGCGGCAGCAGGTGCTCGCACGCGGCGAGCATCTCGTCCGGCGGCAAGCCGACGGCGGTCGCGTAGGCCTTCACCGCCGTACGTCCGTAGATGCCGGAGGGCAGATCTCCGTACCGTCCGTCTTCAAGCGCACGCAGCACGTGTTCGCGAATGCCGCTGCGCTTCGCGATTGCCTCGATATCCTGGTGACGCGCGTCGCGCGCCAGCCTCAGCCGTTCATGTATCACCATGACCCTGGGCTCTCCCTCTTCGCGCTATCGGCACCTCCCGCACTATCATTTACTCAGCTGTGGCACTGACGCTGGTCAATGCCGCCAGCACCGTGGTCACTGCTGCCTGAATCGCTGTCGATGCTGCCTGAATCGTTTTCGATGCCGAATGCCGACTGTTTCGGAATCGGCAAGTGCAATCCGACTGAACCGTTCATTCCACATCCACGACTCCAACGCGGCCACTGGATGACGGTGTACTGCTGGGGTGCCCGGCGGCGATTCACGTTGCGGGAGCCTGAAGCGCGGCTGTTCGAGGTGGCATCCGACACCAAAGTGCTCGCGCACTGTTACTGGCAGCCGGATCGGCACTCGTCGCCGACGCTGCTCGCGCTCCACGGCCTCGAGGGATCGAGCAGCGCGCATTACATGCAGGGGCTCGCGCAGAAAGCGCTGGCCGCGGGCTTCAACGCGGTGCTCCTCAACCAGCGGAACTGCGGCGGGACGGAGCACCTCGGGCCCACCCTCTATCATTCGGGCCTCACAGGCGATCCGGCGTTCGTGATCCGGGAGCTCGCGCGCACCGACGGCATCGATCGCGTCGTGGTCGCGGGCTATTCGCTGGGCGGCAATCTCGCCATCAAGCTTGCGGGCGAGCACACGGCGGAGGCGCTCCCGTCACTCAAGGCGGTGTGCGCCGTCTCGCCGGTGCTCGAGCTCGAGCACTGCGTGGCCGCGCTGGAGCGGCGATCGAATTTCATCTATCAGTGGAACTTCGTGCGGAATCTGAAGGCGCGCATGCGCCGCAAGGATCGCTGCTACCCGGGACGGTTCCCGCTGGAGCGGCTCTGGAAGGTCCACACGATTCGGCAGTTCGACAGGGAATACACGGCACCGCATTTCGGCTTCGCCAGCGCGGAGGACTATTATTATCGCGTCTCCGGCATGCGCGTGATCGATCGCGTCCGCGTGCCGGCGCTCATCATCTCCGCCGCAGACGACCCGTTCGTCCCCGCGGACCTGTTCCGCAACCCCGCGCTGACCGGCAATTCACGCATCACGCTCGTGATCACCGAGCATGGCGGCCACTGCGGATTCTTCTCGGGATCGAACGGCTCGCGTTCCGCCACGCGTGAGGACCAGTATTGGGCCGAACGGCGGGTCATCGAATTCGCAGCCAGGGCAGCGCAATGATCTAGCATGTACACCGTGCGCTATCGCGTCGGGACATCCGGTTACAACTATCCCGAATGGCGCGGAAGCTTCTATCCGGAGAAGTTTCCGACCGGCAAGATGCTCGCGTTCTATGCGGAGCGCTTCAGCACCGTCGAAGTGAACTACACCTTCTACCGGATCCCCACCGTCCCGCTCCTGGAAGGATGGTCGCGCGGCACGCCCGACGGCTTCACGTTCACGCTCAAGGCCCCTCGTCGAATCACGCACGATTCGAAGCTTCGCCACGTCGAGAGCCTGACGCAGGCGTTCTGCAAGACAGCTGCAGCGCTCGGCGGAAAGCTGGGCGTGCTGCTGTTCCAACTGCCTCCGACCTTCAAGCGCGACGATGCGGTGCTCGAGTCGTTTCTAGAGACGATCCCCGAAGGCACGCGGGCCGCATTCGAATTCCGTCATCCTTCGTGGCTGGACGATGCGGTGTTCGAGAGGCTGCGGAGGCGGAATCTCGCGCTGTGCATCGCCGATAGCGAGAAGCTCAGCACGCCCGTGATCTCCACGGCGGACTATTCGTATTTCCGCTTGCGCGATGAAGGCTACCAGCCGTCGGACATCGAGCGCTGGGCAGACACCATTCGCGAGCGCGCGCCCGGCAACGTGCACGTGTACTTCAAGCACGAGGAAGAGGGCAAGGGTCCGGAATTCGCGCGCATGCTGATGGCGCTGCTCGGCGTTCCACATCCGTACACCGCGTCTACTCCCTGAACCATGCGATACGCCATCCGCACGCTGACCCGATCACCCGCGTTCTCGATCGTTGCGATCGCCACGATTGCGATCGGCATTGCGGCGAACACGGCAATCTTCAGCGTGGTGAACGGCGTCCTTCTGAGGCCG
>JAICSD010000501.1 GCA_025937075.1 Vicinamibacteria bacterium
ACGCTTCCACACCTGCGGCACAAGGTCATCACAGACAACCGCGACGCCGCGGCGGTGCTGAAGTGGGCGGTGATGGAGATGCAGGAGCGTTATGAGCTCCTCGCCGCGAACGCGTGCCGGAACATCCAGGACTTCAATCAGCGGGTAGAGGCGCATGCGGCGGGGACCGGCGCTGCCTTGAAGCTCCCGAAACGGCCCGACGTCGCCTTCGAGAAGCTGGTGTACGAGGGAGAGATCCTGCCGTACATCGTCGTCGTGATCGACGAGATGGCAGACCTGATGATGACGGTGCAGGGCGAAGTCGAAACGCCGATCGCGATGCTGGCGCAGAAGGCGCGCGCGATCGGCATCCACCTGATTCTCGCGACGCAGCGGCCAAGTGTGAACGTCATAACGGGATTGATCAAGGCGAACTTCCCGAGCCGGATCGCGTTCCGCGTGGCGAGTCAGGTGGACAGCCGGACGATCATCGACGGTGCGGGGGCGGAAGCGCTCCTCGGGAACGGCGACATGCTGTTCATCCCGCCGGGGAAGAGCGAAGCGTCGCGCCTGCAGGGAGCGTATCTGTCGGGCGAGGACACCGAGAAGCTGATGGGGTGGTACGAAGGTCGGCGCGAGCTGCGGAGAGCGGCGTTGGCGGAGAGCGGGGTGGCGCTGGAGGATGTGCCGGCGGAGCCGGACATTCTCGAGGCAGTGCGGTCGCGAGAGGCGGCTGACTCGCACGGCGGAGATGGCGAATACGGCGACGAGGGACGCGGCGAGGAACGGGACAAGTTGTTCCGTGAGGCGGCCGAAGTTGTCATCAACGCGCAGCAGGGATCGACGTCGTTACTGCAACGGCGGTTGAAGATCGGTTATGGGCGCGCGGCTCGGATCATCGACCAGCTGCAGGAGGCGGGAGTCCTGGGACCGTCGGATGGGCCGCGGGGGCGGGATGTGATCGCGGGGTTCGAGGATCTGGAGCGGATATGCGGGGGGTAGCCCCTCGTAGCCACGCTCCTGACGCGTCTCGCGGACGATGACCGAACGTCCTCTCGACGGCGAGGACGTCACAGCACCCATCTCGTCGACGCCGGAGCCCCGAGCGAAGGGGCTGCTCGGGCGACTTCGTCGGATCACTACATCGGGACGTTTCATCCCTGAAGTAGACGGAATCCGCTTCATCGCGATCGGCGCGGTCATACTGTTCCACCTCAACGGCTACATGCTCGCCCGCGTCGCTGATCGCTATCCGGATCACGGTGCAAGCTGGCTTGCGCGTATCGCGCTGCACGGTGATTACGGGGTGCAGCTGTTCTACGTCCTGAGCGGCTTCATCCTCGGTCTTCCGTTCGCACGCTCGTACCTGGCCGGCGGGCCGCGCGTGAAGTTGCGTGCGTACTTCCTTCGCCGCCTGACGCGGCTCGAGCCGCCGTATCTGCTGAATCTCGC
Organism: Vicinamibacteria bacterium; assembly: GCA_025937075.1. Next base: position 1,432 of record JAICSD010000501.1, read on the forward strand.
GCTGATGTTCGCGGCGCTCGTATTCGTGAAAGGTGAGAGCGCAGCGTTCCTCGCACCTCATCTCGCCGCGAGCGCCGTCTACCAGCATGGGCTCATCTATGGCGAGATGAGCCTGATCAACGGCGTAGCCTGGTCGCTCGAGGTCGAGATCCAGTTCTACGTGCTGGTGCCGTTGCTTACCGCGGTTTTCGCGGTCCCACAAATCGGGCGGCGACGAGCGATAATCGTTGCGGGAATGCTGGCCGCGGCGCTCGTCCACCTGATCCCCGCAGCGACGCTCGGCCGTGCGTCGATGACCATCATCTACTTTCTCGCGTATTTTCTCGCGGGGTTCCTGCTCGCCGATATTTATCTCGTGAGCTGGCGCGAAAGGCCCACGCAGGACTGGCGGTGGGACGCGGTATCGGTTGCGGCGTGGATTGCGACCGTCTGGGTCGTGCGAGATCCGCGCGTCGCGGCGTTCATTCTCCCGCTCCTGTTCCTCACCGCATGTGCAGCATTGTTCCGCGCGCTGGCGGTGCGGGCGCTACTCACGCACCCGATTCTGACGACGATCGGCGGGATGTGCTACACGATCTACCTCTACCACTTCGTGCTCATCGCCGCCGGTGGGCGAATTACCATGCGGGTGCCGATGCCTTCGTCGTACACCTTGGCGCTTCTCGTGCAGCTGCTGCTCCTCGGAGCAATCGTGATCGCCGGGAGCGCCGTGCTCTTCTGGCTCGTCGAGCGCCCGTGTATGCGGCGCGATTGGCCGCAGCAGGTCGCGCGATTTTTCTTTCCAAGAGTCGCGAACAGCAGCACTCGCGGTGGCGAACGATCCAGCGCGCGCCCATGAGCTCCCAATTGGAAGGTGCCCTCATCGCGGAGCCGACGTTCGCGGAATGCGAACGCATCCGCCGCAGGGGAGCACGCGACTTTGCGCGAGCGGCTGCGCTCTCGACGTTGGGATGGTTGGGCGAGCGCGACGGCGCGACGGAACGCGCCCTCGCACGCCCGCGCGTGCACTTCATCTATCTGCACCACGTCTTCCGCGACGAGGAAGCCGGGTTTCGCCAGCACCTCCGGATGCTCGCCGTGGGGCACGAATTCATCAGCCATTCCGAAGCCGTTGCGCGGGTGCACGAAGGTCGCATCGACCGACCGTACGTGAGCTTCAGCTTCGACGACGGGTTTGCCGACAACGCTCGCGCCGCGAGCGTGCTCGAGGAATTCGGTGCAACTGGATGCTTCTTCGTCTGCCCGGGGATCGTCGGTGAGCGCAACCCGGCCGCGTTGCGGAAGTTTTGCGCCGAGCGCCTGCATTTTCCGGCCACGACGCCTTTTCTCGATTGGCATCAACTGGAGGGATTGCTTCGGCGCGGACAC
>JAICSD010000288.1 GCA_025937075.1 Vicinamibacteria bacterium
ACGCCGCCGGCAGCCTGACGGTCCCGATGACGATCCGGATCGATCGCTACACATCGGAGCACGCGAGGACCGCGATGACCGACGGATTGAAGTATCGCGGCTACCCGGGATTTCTCGCGGCGCTGCGCGATTCGCCGGTCGTCGGGTCGTTGGAGGTTGGCGGCCGGAAATTTCCGATTCGCTGGGCGCGTCAAGAAGCCAGCGGCGCGCGCCGCACCATCACGATCGTGACCGACAAGCCGGTGTACTTCGTCGGTCTCGGGAAGCCGGGCGCGAAATCGACGGCAGGCTACGAAATCGCTGTCGCGAAGCTGGACGTCGATGCGTCGGGCGCGGGTGAGGGCATCCTGGCAGCCGCCGCGCGTGTGAAACCCCGCGACGTCACCGACGTCGAGATCGACGACTACGCCGAAACCCCGCTGAAGCTGAGCGTGCTTCCGGCCGCGCCGCGCTGAGCCGGCTCGTCGTGCCGCGCGCGCGTGATCGGTTCACGGTTGAGAGGCCAGCAGGCTCACGCCACCGCGGAGCGTGTCCGACGGGAGTTCGCCGAAGAGCGAGCTGTACGTCGCGGCGAAGCGTCCGAGCTCGAAGAAGCCGTGGTCCGTCGCGATGCGCGTGACGGTCGCCTCTCCCGGACGCGCCGTCCTGAGTGCGTGCCGCACAGCCTCCATCCGTCGGCGCGTGAGGTATCGCTTCGGGCTCGTTCCGCACACCGCATGGCAGGCGTTTCGAAGGCTCCGCTCGCTGACCCCTGTCACATCACACAGTTGGGCGATGTGAATCGGCTCGTCGAAGTGCGCCTCGAGGAATGCCTCGAGCCGGCTGACGATCTGTGGGCGGGTGATGCGCGGACGTGCCGCGCGCGTCGGCGTGGGCGTGAATGGTTGCATGCGGCAGCCTCGGATGATGTTCAGAACGTATGGCGCTCCGGGGGTGCCGCGGAACTGAAAGGATTTGGAGGGCGGGACGGCAAATCTGACAGGTGCAGCGGAGACCGATTGCCGGTTCCGCCCGGTCGTTCGGGGATGACTCGTCCCCGCTGAGGAGAGGATCATGGATCCGAAGACACGCGCCGTCGCCTCAATCGCGCAGGCGCAGATCGAGCTCGATCGCGCGCTGGAGGAAATGGACGCCATCCGTACGTTCGATCCGTCGCTCGTCGGAAGCGTCGCGCACGCGCTGAGCAACTACAGCAGCGTGACCGCCGCGACCGTCGAAATGCTGCAGGTCACGCTGCACGACTACCCGGATCCGGACGTGAAGAACTGGCTCGACGGCATCCGGCACGCCACCGAGCTGATGCAGCACGCTGTCGGACGCCTGGTGTCCGGCTCGTCTCCACACGATTTTCCGCTGAAGCTCGACTACGTGAACCTGCCGGTGTTGATGGAGCGCGCCTGTCAGTACTACCGTCGTCGCGGTGGCACCGAAGTGCATCAGATTACGTGTCGAGCCATCGGCCATGTGCCGCTGGCGTGGGCGGACCGGGTCGCGGTCGCGGTAGTGGCGGAGAACCTGCTCTCGACCGCCGTCAGCGCCTCGAAACAGCGCGGCGTCGTCGACGTGCAAATCATGTCGGAGCCCGGCCACGTCGTGTGCACGATCAAGGACTCTGGTCCCGGGCTCACGCGCACCGAACAGGAGCGTCTGCTCAGTTCGAGGAATGCCGCGCCGGATCCGAACTCGCCCAATGCCTGGACCGACGAGGGCTTCGCCATCATCAGGCAGTTCCTGGAGCGCATGGACGGTGACTTGTCGTTCGAAAGTGAACCGGGTAAGGGAACTCGCTACTCATTCCGTCTGCCCGCTGTTGTGTAGCGGCCACTGTTCGAATCGAGCGCCTCGAACGTTTCACAGGGGGGATGCGTGAAAATTTACAGACAGGCGCGCGCTCGTGCATCTAGAATGGCGGGATTCCGAGACGGCCCAATCGGCTGAGCTGGCGACAGCTACATCGATGAGTGCCGCTGCCTGAATCGCTCGGAGTGGTGGTGCCAGTGCCAATGCCCAAACCGCGGATCATCATTGCCGACGATCACACGCTGCTCGTCGAGGCGTTCGAGAAGCTGCTCGCGCCCGAGTGCGAGGTCGTCGCGAAGGTCGCGGACGGACGCGCCCTGATCAAGGCCGTGCGCGAGCTCCGACCTGACGTCGTTGTCCTCGACCTGGCGATGCCGCTCCTGAACGGTCTCGATGCGGCGCGCCAGATCAAACAGATGGATCCCACGGTCAGAATCGTGTTCGTGACGATGAACGAGGATCCCGACCTCGCGGCCGAGGCGTTTCGCGCAGGCGGCGCCGCATACCTGTTGAAGCGTTCGGCAGGATCGGAGCTGCTCACGGCTCTTCGCGAGGTGATGAAGCGGCGATCCTACGTCACGCCGCTGGTGACGGAAGGCATGCTCGGATCGCTGATGCATCCGTCGGCAGAAGGACACGCGCGTCAGCTCACGTCGCGGCAGCGCGAGGTGTTGCAACTGCTCGCCGAAGGCAAGTCGATGAAGGAAGTGGCGAGCATTCTCAACGTGACGGCGCGCACCGTCGCGTTCCACAAGTACCGCATGATGGAGCAGCTCAAGATCAAGACAACGGCCGAGCTCATCCAATATGCGATCCGGCAGCACGTGATATAGCGAACGAACGAAACTCGCGCCGCGTTGTGCGCGTCTCAGTAGCATCGCGCACACGCGATCACCAGCTCATGATCCAAATCGTTGCCGCTGTCAATGTTGACAGGTCCGGTTCCCGTCGCCGTCCGAGTACATTAGGGCCGGAACCCGACCGCGCCGCTACGTTCGGCTTCGTTCAGCGGGCGCCGCTGCCTCTCGGCTGGTCGCTCCGATGAAGATCTTGAATCACCAGACTGCGCGCCGGCACGCCGAACCAGCCGCCGATCGCGACGAGCGCCTCGCCTCCCTCGAACGAACCGATCGGCTCATGAGCGTGATGCTCGCGTCGCTGCCCGGACACATCGCGGTCCTCGACCGCGAGGGAACGATCATCGCCGTCAACGACGCGTGGCTCGAATTCGGGCGCACGCACGGCGTGCGCTCCGATGACGCGATCGGCGTGGGCGCGAACTACCTCGAGGCATGCCGCGACGGTTCTCGCGCTGGTGAGCCCGGCGCCGCCGATGCTCTCGCAATGGTCGAGGCCGCCTGCCGTGGCGAACACAGCAGCCGGCGGATCGATTTCCGGTGCGACTCGCCACGCGAGCGCTGGTTCGCGATGTCCGCGGAGCCGCTTCGATGGTCCGAGGGTGGCGCGATCGTCAGCCACATCGACATCACCGATCGCAAGCTGGCCGACAACGCGCTGCGTGAGAGCGAAGCGCGATTCCGGCGCATCGCGGATGCGCTCCCTGTCGCGATCTGGATGTCGGAGGCGGACGGTGCGCGCACCTACTTCAATCAGCAATGGCTCCAGATGACCGGCAGAGCCCTCGACCAGGAGGTCGGCACGGGATGGCTGGAGGGTGTCCATCCGGAGGATCGGCCAGGCTTTCTGACCACGTACCTGCAGGCCATCGCTGAGCGCCAGGCGTTCTGCACCGAGTATCGCATCCGCCGGTTCGACGGTGAGTACCGGTGGCTGATGGTGACGGGCATTCCGCGGTATACGAGCGACGGCGTGTTCGATGGCTACGTCGGCGGCTGCGTCGACATCACCGACCGGCGCGAGGCGGAGCAGCTCGCGCGCGATTTGAATCGGCATCTGATCGTCGCGCAGGAAGAAGAGCGCCGCCGCATCGCGCGCGAGCTGCACGATCATCTCAGCCAGCAGCTCGCGCTGATCGCGATTGACCTGCAGCAACTCAGCACGAGTCCGCCCGACGACCCCGCGACGCTCGTCACGGCGCTGCACGAACAATGGCGGCGGACAGCGGAGATTGCGAGCGACGTTCACGGGATCTCGCACCGGCTCCATCCCTCCAAGCTGGAAGCGCTCGGGCTCGTCGCGACGGTCCGCTCGCATTGCCGCGATGTGTCGCGCCAGCATTTTGCCGTGCGGTTTTCCGAGGAGGACGTTCCGGCAGCCATTCCGCCGGACGTCGCGCTCTGCGTCTTCCGGGTGCTGGAGGAAGCGCTGAACAACGTCGTGCGCCACAGCGGCGCGAGCGAAGCGGACGTCGCGCTGCTCTCCGCCGATGGTGATCTCGTGCTGCGCGTCTTCGATTCCGGACGGGGCTTCGGCGGAAGCGGCTCCAAGCTGAGCGGCCTGGGGCTCGTCAGCATGCGCGAACGGCTGCAGCTCGTCGACGGCACGCTGTCGATCACGTCTGCGGAGGGAGGCGGCACCCTCGTCGAAGCCAGAGTGCCGCTCGAGAGCTTGAACGCGAGACACGTCCAGGAGAGCAGTCGCGCGGTGGCAACATCGGGCGGGTTCTCCTTCGACGGCCGCGATCTCACCGAAAGTCGCCAGCTCCTCGGAGCGGTCACGCGTATCCAGCAGGGGATCGAGCAGCAGCGCAGCCAGTTGCGCGTGATGCGAAGCCTCATTCGGCATCCACGCCCGCCCGTCGACACCGGCGAGTAGGCGGCCGACGGCCGGCTGGCCGATGCCGAATCTGCATAGCCCGCTGCCGTTCAGTGACTCTACCGTGGCCGCATGTGCCGCTCAGCCACGTTTCGACCCACCCTGCTCCTGACGATCGCCAGCCTGTTCCTCATGCCGGCGATGTCACCACACGCCGCCGGCGTGCTCGCGCAATCGAAGAAAAAGGACGGCGGACCCGAAGCATTTCGCGCGAAGGCGAAGCTGACCACCGAGGCGGGCGGCGCCGATGCGCTCGTCAGGATCGAGATCGATCAGTACACGCCCGAGCGCGATCTGAAGACGATGGAGCAGGCGCTGCAGACGAATGGGTCCGCGGCGTTCCTGGACGCGCTGCGCCGCGCCCCGATCGCGGGCCGGTTTCGCATGGGCGATCAGACGTTCACGATCCGCTGGGCGCGCCAGCGGCCGACCGAGAAGGGCCGCGTCATCTCGCTCGTGACCGATGCGCCCGTGTACTTCGTCGGCGGCGGCCTGCCCGGGGCGAAGCCGCGCAGCGGGTTCGATGTTGCGGTCGTGCTGTTGAACATGGACTCGGCGGGCATCGGCGAAGGCAGCCTCGCAGCCGCGGCGCGCGTGAAGCCTGGCGGGCCGACGGGCGTGGAAGTCGAAGAGTACGCCGGGGAGCCCCTGAAGCTCGTCTCGGTCTACCGCATCATTTCGTAAGGAGGAGGCCGTGCAGATTCGTGCGCTGACCGCGTCGGTGCTGTTCGTCATCCCGGTGACGCTTGCGGGGCAGCAACAACCCTCCTGGAAGAACACCGCGCCCGAGTCGTTCAAAGCCAATGCGCAGGTCACGGACGCGACCGGCGGCGTGGCCACCACGGTAAACATCAAGATCGATCGCTACACGCCCGATGCGGAGCGGGACGCCGTGTCGACCGCCCTGAAATCCGGCGGGTACGCCGCGTTCCTCGACGCGCTGCGCAAGGCTCCCGTCGTCGGATCGATCACGATCGCGAATCGATCGGTGCCGATTCGCTGGGCGCGCGAGCAGCCGAAGGGCGGCGGGCGCCACATCGCGGTGATCACCGACGCTCCGGTATTCTTCGTCGGCGGCGGTGCGCCAGACGCGAAGCCGACGGCCGGCTTCGACGTCGCGCTGCTCGAGTTCACGGTGGACAGCATTGGCTACGGCAGCGGCACGATGGCCGCCGCGGCGCGGGTGAAGGCCGGCGGGCCAGCCGGCGTCGAGATCGAGGATTACGCGGGGAAGCGGATCACGCTGGTGACCGTCACGAGAAACCTTTCCTGATGGCGACCGTTTCCTGATGGCGGCCGTTTCCTGATGGCCGGCCTGACCGCCTTCGCCAAGGCTACGGCGGTCCGCCGGAGCTTCAGCGCAGGCGGAAAGGCCCGCCCCACGTTCGTGGCCTGTCAGGCCCGCGTATCTTTAT
>JAICSD010000446.1 GCA_025937075.1 Vicinamibacteria bacterium
GAGACGACGCGCGGATCCGCCTGCTTCCGGCTCGACGCACACCTTCGGCGGCTGTTCGATTCCGCAAAGATCTACCGCATGGAGCCGCAAGTGAGCTACGACGCGGTCCACGCCGCAGTGCTCGATACGATCCGCGCGAACAGCTTCAAGGCGTGCTACATCCGCCCGCTCGTCTATCGCGGGTATCACACGCTCGGCGTGAATCCGTTCCCGTGTCCCGTCGATACGGCCATCCTGACGTGGGAATGGGGCGCGTATCTCGGTCAGGACGCGCTGGAGAAGGGCGTCGACGTGAAGACCAGCTCGTGGTCGCGCGCCGCACCGAACACCTTCCCTACGCTCGCGAAGAGCTCCGCGAACTACGCGAACTCGCAGCTGATCAAGATGGAAGCGATCGCGGACGGGTACAGCGAAGGCATTGCGCTGGATTCGTTCGGCAACCTGAGCGAGGGCAGCGGACAGAACCTGTTCATCGTCCGCGACAATGCGCTCTACACGCCGCCGCTCGCCGCATCCGTGCTGCCGGGGATCACCAGGTCGTCGGTGCTGACGATCGCGCGCGATCTCGGGTTCGACGTGCGCGAGGAGATGCTGCCACGCGAGCTGCTGTACATCGCTGACGAAGCGTTCTTCGTCGGGACGGCTGCCGAGATCACACCGATCAAGAGCGTCGACAAGATCACCATCGGGAACGGGCGCCGCGGACCAATCACGGAGGCGATCCAGCAGGCGTTCTTCGATGTCGTCAACGCGCGCGTCGAGGATCGGCACGGGTGGCTCGAATATGTGTACCCGGGCGAGCCTCGATCGACGGCGGCCGCCGGCACGCCGGCAGCAACCGCGAAGAAGTAGACCGAGTCCCGGGGGCCCATGCAGATCAACGATCTCCTCAAGATTGCTGTCGCCAGCGGCGCGTCCGACCTCCATCTGAAGGTCGGCAGCTATCCGATGATGCGCGTCAACGGGACGCTGATGGTCGCGTCGGAGGAAAAGCGCCTCGATCGTTCCGACACGGAAGCGATGGCGGCCGCGATCTTCCGTCCCGAGCACATGGAACGGTTTCGGAACCAGCAGGAGGTCGACCTCGCCTACAGCGTCCCGGGCATGGGACGGTTCCGCTGCAACGTGTTTCAACAGCGCGGCACCGTCGGGATCGTGCTCCGCGTCATCCCGACGAGGATCCGCTCGATCGACGAGCTCGCGCTCCCGCAGGTTTTGAAGCGCATCGCGCAGGAAGAGCGCGGGCTCGTGCTCGTCACCGGAACGACGGGCAGCGGCAAGAGCACCACGCTGGCGGCGATGATCGATTACATCAACTCGATCCGGTCTGCGCACATCATGACCGTCGAGGATCCGATCGAGTACCTGCATCGCGACCATCTCTCGCTCGTGAACCAGCGCGAGATTGCCGTCGATACGCAGTCCTTCGCTCACGCGCTCAGGAGCGCGCTGCGGCAGGATCCCGACGTGATCCTCGTCGGCGAGATGCGCGACTTCGAAACCGTGGAGACCGCACTCCTCGCCGCAGAAACAGGACACCTCGTGTTCTCGACGTTGCACACGGTGGACGCCACCGAAACGGTCAACCGCATCATCGCCGTGTTTCCGCCACACCAGCAGCGGCAGGTCCGCATTCAGCTTGCAAGCGTTCTCAAGGCAGCGATCTCGCAGCGGCTGCTGCCGCGCGCCGACGGCCTCGGCCGCGCTGCCGCGGTCGAAGTGATGATTGCCACCCCCTTCATCCGCGACTGCATCGTCGACAAGGACAAGACGGCGATGATCCAGGGCGCGATCGCCGCGGGAACATCGCAGTACGGCATGCAGACCTTCGATCAGTCGATCTTCGGCCTGTATCAGCAGGGACTCGTCACGCTCGACGAGGCGCTGCGGTGGGCGTCGAACGTCGACGAGTTCAAGCTCAAGGTCCAGGGCATCTCGACAACGAACGAGATGGCTCGCGACGAGATGGCGCAGAGCAGCAGTCCCGACATCATCAGGTTTGGCTCGTAGCGACCGACCGTCCGCGTACCTCGACGCCCTTCACATGCTCGCGCGCCGCGAGCTGTCGGTTGCTCGGACCCGAGCGAGACTGATCGACCGCGAGCACGATGCCGGTGAGGTCGACACCGCAATCGAACACCTCCTGGAAACGGGTGCGCTCGACGATCGCCGCGTCGCGCGTGCGTATGCGCGTACCGCGTTTAAGGTGAAAGGACGTGGCCGGCTGCGCATCCAGAGCGAACTGCACGCGATGGGAATCACGCGCGACGTTGCGGCCGAAGCGCTCGCCGAGACATTCGGTGACGTGGACGAACGCTCCCTCATCGCGAAGGCGATTCAGAAGAAACTGCGCGGAGGCCGGAAGATTACCGACAAGGCCGACTACGCGCGCCTCTATCACTTTCTCATGCGCCAGGGCTTTTCGCCCGCTGCTGTCAGCGCAGCGCTTCGCGCGTACCGCAAAGGAACGTCCTCGGACGAGACCTGAGCACTGCGCGCCCCGAACCCGGATGCGCACCCGGATCGCCGTGGTGGTTCACAGGAGGCCAGGAGATCAGGAGTTTCATCTCAAGAACCCTCTACGCTCCTGGTCTCCTGATCTCCTGTGAGTATCTCCTGAACTCCTGATCTCCTGTGATCCGCCCGAACCCCGGATCCCGAACCCCGGCACGTTTACAATATCCAGATGGATTCCCGCGAAATCCGGAGCAGTTTCCTGCAGTACTTCGAACGGAACGGCCACGCGATCGTGTCCAGCTCGTCGCTCGTGCCGTCCGACGATCCGACGCTGCTCTTCACGAACGCCGGCATGAACCAGTTCAAGGACGTCTTCCTGGGGAAGGAGAAGCGGCCGTACACGCGCGCGACGACCTCCCAGAAGTGCATGCGCGTGAGCGGGAAGCACAACGATCTCGACAACGTCGGACCCTCGCTGCGCCACCATACGTTCTTCGAGATGCTCGGCAACTTCTCCTTCGGCGATTACTTCAAGAAGGAAGCGATCCCGTACGCGTGGGAGCTGTTGACGACCGTGTGGCACCTGTCGCCTGACAGGCTGTTTCCCACGATCTTCAAGGGAGAGTCCGGCATTCCGCGCGACGAGGAGGCGCTCGGGATCTGGCAGCAACTCGTTCCTGCTTCGCGCATCACCGAGCTCGGACTCGCCGAGAACTTCTGGCAGATGGGCGACACGGGCCCGTGCGGCCGCTGCTCGGAGATCCACTATTTCCGCGGCAACGATGTGCCGTGTGAGGAGGAGCGCGCCGGACGCGCGTGCGCCGGCATCGACTGCAGCTGCGATCGCTATGTCGAGGTCTGGAACAACGTCTTCATGGAGTTCGATCGCCAGCCCGACGGAACGCTGAACCCGCTCCCCGCGCCGTCGATCGATACGGGCATGGGCCTGGAGCGCATCACTGCCGTGATCCAGGGCAAGCTGTCGAACTACGACACCGACCTCTTCACGCCGATTCTTGCGGCGATCGGCCGGCGCGCAGGCCGCAAGTACGGCGCGACGCTCGACGACCCCGCGGATATTTCGATGCGCGTCATCGCCGACCATCTGCGCGCGATGACGTTTCTCATCGCGGACGGGGTCGTGCCTTCCAACGAGTGGCGCGGCTA
>JAICSD010000015.1 GCA_025937075.1 Vicinamibacteria bacterium
CCGACTGCCGAGTGCCGACTGCCGACTGTATTGCCGATTGTCGATTGGTGACTACCGAGTCGATTGCTGATTGCCGATTGTATTGCCCATTGGGATTGAGGAGTGGGGATTGGGATTGTCAGGATCGCTTCAGGATGAGAACGGTGAGATCGTCGGTGAATCGCGAGTCCCGCGCGTGCGCCGCGACGGCCCGCAGAATCGCGGGTGCCAGCTCGGCCGGCGAGTCTGGCTGATGCGCTGCGAGCACGCGTTCCAGTCCCGCTTCTTCGAACGGATCGCCGCTGGGGTTCTCGGCTTCCGTGATGCCGTCGCTGTAAAGAATCAGCGTGTCCATCGGACGGACCGACGTTTCCACGGCCTCGTAGGTTGATCCCTCGAACATCCCGAGCGCGACACCTGTGCCCCCAAGCCGTTCGATCGATCCATCAGCCCGGCGAATCAGCGGCGGATTCTGCCCGGCGTTCACATAGGTCAACGCGCCGGTCCCGGGCGTATAGACCGCATAGAACAGGGTGATGAACCGCGAGCCGGGGCTGTGCCGGCAAATCTGCGTGTTGAGCCGCGCGACGAGCGCACACGGCTCCAGTTCTTCGTCGACGAGCGTCCGCAGCACGGCCAGCAGCAACGCCATCAGGAGCGCAGCCGGACTTCCCTTGCCAGCCACGTCCCCGAGCGTCACGATGACGCGTCCGTCGCTGAGCGGGAGGACGTCGTAGAAGTCGCCGCCCACGGTGTTGGCCGGACGCGTGACGCCGCAGATCTCGGCGACACCCGCCGCATAGGTCCCAATCGGCAGCATCGCGAGCTGGATCTCGCGCGCGACCTCGAGCTCGTTTTTGAGCGACAACCTGTCGGCTACCTCCAGCAGCACGAGCAGGTTGATGAGGACGAGGCTGACGAGGAGCGCGAACGTGCCGTCGGCCCATTGCGGCGCGAAGACGGCGATGTTGAAGAACGGCGTCCCGAGCGGGACCGAGACGGTCTGCCAGCCGCGATAGAGCTTCAGGACGCCGAGCAGCGCGACGAACAGCGAGATCAGGTAGAGCGCACGGCGCGCCGGTGAGAGCTTCAGCGTGAACGCGATGAAGACCTGACGGATGCGGCGCAGGTTGCGCTTCCACCAGGGCAGCGCGGCGAGCGCATCCTCGTCGAGGCCGCGCGAGAAGTAACGATACGCGTCGCGCGTATCGCGCGTGAAGAGGCGCTGCAGGTCTTCGGCGGTGACGTCGCGCGCCAGGTCGCGCGTCCACGCGTCGAACCAGTGCGGATTGGTGACGGGTTCAGATACCCGGGCCATCTGGCCGCGCCTTTCAGATCAATCCAAGCTCGCGTCCGACCGCGGCAAAAGCGTCGAGCGCATACTGGAGGTCTTCCCGTGTGTGCGTCGCCGTGACGATCGTGCGGACGCGCGCCTTGTCGCGCGCCACGGTCGGAAACGCGATCCCCTGCGCGAACACGCCGCGCGCGAACAGCTTGTCCGACAGCAGCATGGCCTTCGATCCCTCACCCACGATGACGGGCGTGATCGGGCTTTCGCTCATGCCCGTGTCGAACCCGAGATCCTGGAGCCCCTTCTTGAAGAACCGCGTGTTCTCCCAGAGGCGATCGATGATCTCGGGTTCCTCGAGCAGCACGTCGATTGCGGCCATGCACGCCGCGACGACGGCCGGCGGGTGCGACGTCGAGAACAGGAACGGCCGCGCGCGATGGTAGAGGAACTCAATCAGATCGGCGCTTCCGGCAACGTAGCCGCCGAGCGCGCCGATGGCCTTCGAGAGCGTTCCGACCTGGATATCGACGCGTCCGTGGACGCCGAAATGGTCAATCGTACCGCGCCCGTTCCTTCCAAACACGCCGCTCGCATGGGCATCGTCCACCATCATGATGCAGCCGGTCGCCTCCGCGAGATCGCACAGCGCCGGCAGCGGTCCCAGATCACCATCCATGCTGAAGACCCCGTCGGTGATCAGAAGCTTTCGCTGATCTTTCGGGAGCGCCTCGATGATCGTCCGCGCGGCCGCGACGTCCTTGTGCGGAAAGACCTTGATCGCTGCCCGGCTGAGGCGGCAGCCATCGATGATGCTCGCGTGGTTCAGCTCGTCCGAGATGACGACATCTTCTCGCGTGAGGATCGCCGAAACCGACCCCGCATTCGCGGTGAAGCCGCTCTGGAAGACGACGACCTTGTCGACCTGCTTGAACTCGGCGAGGCGGCGTTCCAGCTCCATGTGCATTTCCATGGTGCCGGCGATCGTGCGGACGGATCCGGTGCCGACGCCGAACTCCTTCACAGCGGTCAGCGCGCGTTCGCGGAGCTTCGGGTGGGTTGTGAGACCGAGATAATTGTTCGACGACAGGTTGACCACGGATTTGTGATCCACCGTCGTCCGCGCCTTTTGTTCGGCATCCAGCACCCGAAGATGCCGGTAGAGCTTTTGCTCCTTCAGCCCCTCGAGCTCACGTCCAAGATAGGCGAGCGGGTCGGTCCGCATAAACAGCCAGTATAGGCGTAATCCACGGCCGCTGAGCCACGCGCGCCCTCGCGTCGTGGCACTCGCATTGATTCACGGCGAATGTTCGCGCACCGCGGGCCCGAGTGCCCGCCACGGGGATGTATACGGCAGCGGGAGTGCTGAAGTTGGAAGGGCCGGCGATCACCGGACGTTCGCTGTTCGGGGACATCGCGGTCGTCGCGTTCCTCGTCGCCCAGGCGAGCGACGGTGTGCTGACGTACGTTGGCGTGCGCACCTATGGCGTGCACATCGAAGGAAATCCACTGCTCGGCTGGCTCATGGTGTGGGCGGGTCAGGGATTTGCGCTCGCTTTCGCCAAAGGCGCCGCGGGCGCCTTCGGCATCGTCCTTCACCTGACGTCGGTGCACCGCGTGGTCGCGCTCCTCACGGTGTTTTACTTCGCAGCAGCCGTCTTCCCCTGGATCAGAATCCTGTTCTACTGATCGCTGCTTTCCTCTCGCATCAGTTCGGACGCCACAACCTGAAGGATCGCGGCGGTGGGCACCGCCAGGATCGCACCGACGATGCCCAGCAGCTCTCCTCCGATCAGCAGCGCGACGATCACGGTCACGGCGCTGACACCGACCTGCCGCGACATCACCTTCGGCACGAGCACGTGGTTCTCGAACTGCTGCTGAAGCACGAAGAAGATCAGGACGAACAGCACCTTCTTGAGCGATACGGACGCTGCGACTGCCAGGGCAGGCACGGCCGAGATGATCGGCCCGACGACGGGGATCAGCTCGCCGATCCCGGAGATCAGCGCGAGGACGTAGAAGAACGGGATGCCCAGCGCCCACAAGCCGATGGCAGATGTCGAGCCGATGATCGCGCCGAGCAGCAGTTGGCCGCTCAGCCACGCGCTGACTTTCGTCGTGACCTCGCGGCTCGCGCCCGCAATGTCGTGGCGCCGCTCGCGGGGGAACAGGCGGATGAACATTGCGCGCAACCCATCCGCCTCCACGAGCAGGTAGAAGGTGAGAATCAGGATCGTAACGACGCCGAAGATGCCGCCGGCGAAGTTGGCCACCGCACCCGCGACAGCATTGACCGCGTCCCCGCTCGATCCGGGCGCGCGCGCCACCGCTTCCCGCCACGTGAGTCGCTCCCGCAGCATGCCTTTGTCGATCAAGAACTGCTGCACGCGATCGAACATCTGCGGCAGCGCGCCCCAGAGCGACACGGCCTGGTGCACGAGCGGGGGAAAGATCAGAAACCCCACAAGCGTCACGAAGCCGATGATCGCGATGTAGAGGACGAGGATCGCCAGCCAGCGCGGGAAGCGCTTCGATCCAATCGGCAGCGCCTTCTGACGCTCGATCAGCCGGACGATCGGGCTGAAGCCGATCGCGAGCAGACCGCTGATGTAGATCAACAGGAGGACGTGGCGCGCGAGATACGCCGTCCACAGGATGACGATGCCGAGCAGCGCAACGGCAATCGTCCAGACGATGAGCGACTTCTGTTCCGCCTCAGACCGTGCCACGACGGTTCAGTTCCTGGCGCGAAATTCGCCGGTGAATCCAGCGACGAGATCGAAGATCTCCGAGAGCTCCTGCGGATTCGCAAGAAAGACGACGCGGAAGAATCCCTCGCGCGGATCGGTGCCGAACCCGGACCCGAACACGCAGAGGACGCCCGTCGCCCGGAGCAGACCGAGCACGTAGTCCTCGTCCGTGGCGCCAGGCGGCAGCGAGACGCGCGGCATCGCGTAGAAGGCCGCGGTGGGCGCGACGGTACTGATGCCGTCGATCGCGTTCAGGCGGCGTGTCGTCAGCTCCGCGCGTTCGCGCAGCGCGGTTCGGAAGGCGTCCTCGTGCGAGCGGTCGCCGGTGAGCGCCGGCGCAATCGCGTACTGCATCGGCCCAGGGGAACACAGACGGCCGTCCGCGAGCTTCTTGATCGCCACCAGCACATCGTCGAGCCGTTCCGTGCGTCCGACTGCCATCCACCCCGCGCGCCAGCCGGGTGCGAGATAGGCCTTCGACAGGGACGAGAACGAGAGAATCGGCGCGTCCGGGTACAGGCTTGCCATCGGCGGCACCGGCCCGTCGTACGCGAGATCGCCGTACACTTCGTCGGCGAGGAGCGGGATGTTGTGCCGATCTGCCAGCTCGATGAGCGCGCGGCGCACGTCGGCCGGGTAATTCGCGCCCGTGGGATTGTTCGGATCGATCACGACGAGCGCCCGCGTCGTCGGGGTGATCAGGCTGCGAACGTGATCCGTGTCCGGCAACCAGCCGCGAGCCGGGTCGGTGCGATAGAACACCGCCCGGGCACCAACTTTTGCGAGGACAGCCGTATATAAAGGATAGGTTGGCGTCGGGATCAGCACCTCGTCGCCGTGTTCCGCGAGCGCGGTGAGCGCCAGCTCGATGCCTTCCGAGGTTCCCGAAGTAATCAGCACGCGATCCGGCGATACGGGCATCCCGCGTCGCGTCAGCTCGCCCGCAACGGCCTCACGGGCTTCGGGGATGCCCGGCGAGGGCACGTAGCCGTTGTGGCCCTCGCGGACGGCGCGCTCGACGGCCGCGACGAGGTGCTGCGGCGTGCTGAACCCGAAACTGATTGGATCGCCGATATTGAGGTAGCGAACGCGGCGGCCCGCGGCCTCAACCTTGCGCGCCTCGGCCACGATATTACGAATTGCGTAGTTGAATCCCGCCACACGCGAGGCTACCGGAACTGCCGCGGATGTGGCTTTCATCGGCAAATCTTATCAGACTGGACTGATGTAAATTTCGCTGCCGGCAGAATGCGCTACAATGTAATTCTTACCTCATTTTCGAGTGAAAATGGGTATTGCAGAGATCGTAAGTACAACACCAGCCAAGGTTTATCAGATTGGCAGAGTCTTTGGAGTTCAAATGAGTGTGGTGGCGACGTGTCGATTGCTGTTGAGCATCGCGCTTGCGGCCGTCCTGCTGGTTCCCGCGGTGGGCGCGCAAAGCTCGACGCCTCAAGTCCGGCCGACGTTCAAGGCCGGAGTGGACCTCGTGTCGGTCGCCGCCGTCGTACGAGATCGGAAAGGGCGCTTCGTGCGCAACCTCCGGAAGGATGACTTCGTCATCCTGGAGGGGACGCAGAAGCGCGATATCGTCGAGTTCCACGCCGAAGAGGATGCTCCGGTCCGGGTCGCGCTGCTGTTCGACGTCAGCGGCAGCATGCGCGTCGCATCGAAGATCGAGGATGCCCGTCAGGCGGCGCGGCACGTGCTCGGCGCCCTGCGCCTGAGCGCGCCGGCGGGGCGCATCACCGACGAGGTCGCTGTCTTCAGTTTCGACATGAACCTGCAGTATCTGCAGCCGTTCACGACGGACGAAGGCGCCATCGAGTCGGCGCTGGCGCGCGTGGTACCGTTCGGACAGACGTCGCTGTACGACGCCGTCGAGCAGACGGCGAGACGGGTGGCCGACGTCGCTCCGGGCGATCCGCATCGCCGCGCCGTGGTCGTCCTGACGGACGGCGTCGATACGAGCAGTCTGATGAAGCCCGAGGAAGTGTCCGCGATCGCAAGCCAGATCGACGTCCCGGTATACGTGCTCTCGGTCGTTTCGCCGCTGGATCATCCTGGCGGGCCAGATGTTGTGGACACGATGCACACGCCCCCGGAATCGGAGCTGCGGTCGCTCGCCCGCTGGACGGGCGGTGACCTGTTCGTGACCAGCGCGCCCGCTCATGAGAGCATCGCGGCGCGCCAGATTGTGGACGAGCTTCGCCATCAGTACGTGCTCGCCTTCGGATCGTCGAGCTCGAGCGGGTGGCATCGGCTTGCTGTGCGTGTCAAAGATCGCGATTGGACGGTCCGCACGCGCGCCGGCTACATGGCTGGCACGCGCGTTGGAAGCTGATCGCTGAAGGCCAGGGAAACCAGGAGACGCGGTAAGGGACAGGAGAGCGGAGACAATGGAGGCAGTTATGAAAAAGTTCGTGCTGGCCGCCCCGATCCTCGCGCTTGCGCTGGGCGGAACCAGTGCCTGCGCGACGAAGAAGATGGTGCGGACGTCGGTCGGCGAGGTGAACGACAAGGTCGAAACGTTGTCGAAGTCCGTCGAGGAAACGCAGGAGCGCACGCGGACGAACGAGACCAAGATCGGCGAAGTCGACCAGAAGGCGCAGCAGGCAGGTCAGAAGGCGCAGGCCGCGGGTCAGCGCGCTGACGAAGCCTATGCGAACGCCGACAAGGTCAACGCGCGCGCCGACAAAATCGAGGCTGCCTCGAAGCGGCTCGTGTACGAAGTCGTCCTGAGCGAAGACAAGGGCAACTTCAAGTTCGGCAAGGCGGCGCTGCCGGAAGACGCGCAGGGCGAGATCGACAAGCTCGTCGAGCAGCTCAAGGCGAACCCGAATGGCGCCTATATCGAGATCGAAGGGCACACGGACAACGTCGGCCCGAAGGACGTGAACTACAAGCTCGGCCTCGAGCGTGCTGAGGCCGTGAAGCGTTACCTCTACGAGCACCACCAGGTGCCGCTCCACAAGATCAACGTGATCAGCTACGGCGAGGAAAAGCCGATCGCGCCGAACAAGACGAAGGCGGGCCGCGCGCAGAACCGCCGCGTCGTGATCAAGGTCCTCGCCTAGGCGAGAGCCAACTCCCAGGTCCCAGCTTCCAACCTCCAGACACTCCTGTTTGGGATTTGGGATTTGGGAATTGGGAGTTCTTTTGCGCCGCATCGGATCGGGGGCGGATCGCAGGAAACGGCGCCGGAATGGTCCGACGTCGGGTCCATCGATTCAACGTCAGCACTTTCGCAGGGTGCTTCGCGTTCCGCCCCCGGTCGGATGCGGCGTTCGTGTGTACTGATGCTGAGGTAGTCGGTTCTGGGTTCTGGGTTTTTGGGTAGTTGGCTGTGGAGCTGAACGGTAAAGCGGTTCTCATCACCGGCGCCAAGAGAATTGGCGGCGCCGTCGCGCGCGAGCTGGCGCGCCGCGGCATGGACGTCGCCGTCTCCTACAATCGATCCCGCGCCGAAGCCGAGGCAGCCGCCGAAGCGGTCACCGCATCGGGACGCCGCGCGCATCTTGCCGCGGCAAATCTGTCGAAGCCGGAAGACTGCCGCGCGCTCGTGGACGGCGCGGCCGCAGCGTTCGGACGCCTCGACGCGCTCGTGAACATGGCGTCGGTCTACACGGCGGTTCCCTTCGATGCCACCGACGAGCACACATGGGACAGCGTCCTTGACATCGATCTCCGTGCGTCGTTTCTCTGCGCGCGCGCGGCCGTTCCGCACATGCGCACGCAGAAAGCGGGACGGATCGTGAACTTCGCAGACTGGGTGGCCGCGAGCCAGCGTCCGAGGTACACGGGCTTCCTGCCGTACTACGTCGCGAAGGCAGGCGTGATCGCACTGACGGAGGTGCTCGCGCTGGAGCTGGCCGCGGATCAGATCCTCGTGAATGCGATCGCGCCGGGGCCGATCCTTCCGCCGCCCGGCACGACAGACGAAGAGCTTCGGAGCGTCGAAGCCGCCACGCCCCTCGGACGCTGGGGCGGTGAAGAGGCCATCGTGCAGGCCGTCGTGTTCCTGCTGGAAACGGACTTCGTCACGGGCGAGACCATCCGGGTCGATGGCGGGCGCCACGTGCGCTGATTAACTCCCAATTCCCAACAGCAAACCGGCAACCGGCAACTGACACCAACTCTTCAATCCCGGTTGAAAATCTGTTCCATCGATTCCAGCGCCCCTTCCAGTTCCTTCCTGTCGCGCGCGAAGCAGAACCGCACGTAATCTTCTCCATTCGCGCCGAAGTCGACGCCCGGTACGGAGCCGATCCTGCCCTTCGAGATCAGAAACTCCGTCATCGCCCACGAGCGCGAGGAGACATCCGATCCGGCAGCGGGCGTCCAGGATGGATGGAGGCGGAGGAATGCGTAGAACGCTCCCGCCGGCGGAGTGCCGGAGAAAACGCCTGCGGCGCGGCGGCGGATGCCGTCATAGAACACATTGCGGCGAGCCTGCAGCTCACGGCGAAACGCATCCACCGAGGCCTGCGATCCTTCGAGCGCACCGATACCGCCGTACTGAACGATCGACGTCACGTTACTCGCCGTATAGAACAGCACCTTCTTCATTCGCTCGCGTAGCTTCTCGTCGTGCACGGCAAGGTACCCGAGCCGAAGACCGGTCATCGCATACGTCTTGCTGAAGGTGAACACGGAAATCGTGCGGCCGTTCAGGCCCGCGAGCGACGCAGGGCTCACGTGTTCGACGCCATCGTAGAGGACGTCCTCGTACGCTTCGTCCGAGATGAGCCACAGGCCATGACGATCGGCGAGCGCGGCGATTGCTTCGATGTCCGCGCGCGTCAGGACGCCGCCGGTCGGATTGTGCGGGGAATTGATGTAGATGGCGCGCGTGCGAGGCGTGATCTTCGCCTCCAGTTCGTCGAGATCAGGCCGCCAGCCGAGCCGCTCGTGCAGCGGGCACCCGACGGGCACGCCCTGCGCGGATCGGATGTTCCCCATACAGGGCGGCCATTCGGGATCCGGCACGACCACCTCGTCGCCCGGCTCGAGGAGCGCCTGGCAGACGATGTAGAGGCCGTGAATGCCGCCGGTCGTGACCATCACCTCGTCGGGGCTGTCGATCGGAATACGGTTCTGACGGCGAAGTTTTGCCGCGAGTAGTTCGAGCAGGCGGGGCACCCCGGTCGTCTGCAGGTAGTGCGTCTTGTTGTCATCGATCGCCCGCCGCATCGCCTCCTTCACGGACTCGGGCGCTTCGAAGCTGACGTCTCCCTGATCGAGCCGGAACGGATCCGTGACGGAATACATCATGTCGCGGATGCGAATGATGCCCGAGAACGGCACGGCGTCGAGATATCGACCCATAAAGTTGTCCGCGTTTTCCGCGTCGTCCGCGGTCCTAGACTCGCTCCAGGATCCGATTCAGCGTCAGCGCCGCGCGGCCGATCGGAAGATTGCTGACGTAGAAGTGCTTCACGCCCGCGGCACGCAGCTCGCGGATCGATCGCGCGCAGACGTCTTCGGGCGCCGCGCCGGCCGCGAATTCCTCCTGCAGTTCTTCCACGGGAACGGGCAGGAATTCGCGCAGCGTCTCCAGCGTACGCGGGTTCGCTGAGCGGTAATAGAACAGCCCGAACAGACCCGGAATCGGGAGCCTGCGCCGTGCGGCGGTTTCGAGAAACCGCTCGACGGCAGGGCGGCTGTGATGCGACACGATCTGCGTGAGGAAGAATTCCGCGGTGGCGCGGGCGTCCAGCAGGTGGCCGACCTGCGTCTCCGGATTACCGTGCGGGTTCGCCCAGCCTCCCAGCGTCAGCCCCGCTTCACGCCGGCGGATCATCTCGCGAAGCTGCCACGCGTGGTCGACGCATCGCGGAGGGCCGACATGACGATCCCCTCCAAGCACCACGAGGCCTTCGAAGCCGTGCGCGCGCGCGCGGTCCGCATACGCCAGACAGTACTCAGCCGTGTGCTTGCAGGTCAGAAAGGGGACGACCCGCGACCGGGGAAGGTCATTCCCGAGGTTCGTCACCAGGTGCCGCAGGTTGTCTTCCTCGCGCAGCCCCACGGCACTGTCCGTGAGGAATACGAACGTGCCCGCCTTCGTGAGGCCGCGAACGGCGTGATACGTATCGATCCAGGCATCCATGCTCGCGGCGGCCGCCAGTTCCGCGCGCGGGGGACGCAGCTCCGCGGCGATCACGGAAGGCTCCGACACAAGGCGCTCGAGAAGGTCCGACATCGATCCTTCTATAGTAAAAGGAAATGCTGAAAATCACGTTCCTCGGCGCGGCGCGAACGGTGACCGGTTCGAAATATCTGATCGAATCGCACGGATCGAAGGTTCTCGTGGACGCCGGCCTGTTCCAGGGCCTCAAGGAGCTGCGCGAACGCAACTGGCAGGACTTGCCGATTGCCACGTCGGACATCGGCGGCATCGTGCTGACGCACGCGCACCTCGATCACTGCGGGTACCTGCCGCGGCTCGTCGCCCAAGGCTTTCGAGGCCGGGTGTTTTGTACCCAGGGCACGCAGGATCTCTGTCGCATCGTGCTGCCAGACTCAGGGCGGCTGCAGGAGGAAGACGCGGCGTACGCGAATCGACACGGCTTCTCGAAGCACCATCCGGCGCTGCCGCTCTATCGGGAAACGGACGCGTTCCGCGCGATCTCGCAGCTGCAGCCGTGCGGCTACGAGCGATCATTTCCGGCGGCGGACGGCATCGACATCGAGTTCATCAACGCAGGCCACCTGCTTGGATCGTCGTACGTGCGGATGCGAACCGGAGGACGCACGATCCTGTTCGGGGGCGATCTTGGGCGCTTCTCGCGTCCGGTGCTTCCCGATCCGACGATGGTGAGCGAGGCGGACTACCTGCTGGTCGAGTCGACCTACGGCGATCGCGTCCACGAGCCGGACG
Source organism: Vicinamibacteria bacterium (assembly GCA_025937075.1). The sequence goes on from JAICSD010000015.1 coordinate 10,904, forward strand.
ACGGCGGGTCGCGGCTCGCGCAGATCGTCACCGACACAGCGCAGCGCGGAGGAAAGCTGATCGTGCCGGCTTTCGCGATCGGCCGTGTCGAGGAGCTGATCTACTGGATCCGGCGGCTCGAGACGGAGCGGCGCATTCCCGTCCTGCCGGTGTATCTCGACAGCCCGATGGCGGCTGCCGCACTCGCCCGGTACCGCGAGCGGCTCAACGAGCTCGACCCCGATCTGCGGCCGGATCAGATGGACGACAAGGCGCCGCACGATCCGGCGGCGCACGAGCCGCAGACGGCGCGCCAGCGTCATTCGCGCGAGGAGCGCGACCTGTGCGCCTTTTGCACCGAACGCTTCCACGTCATCGCCAGCGTCGAGGAATCGAAGCAGCTCACGGCGTCGAAGGCGCCGGCCATTGTGATCTCGTCGAGCGGCATGGCCGAGGGCGGCCGCGTCCTGCACCACCTGAAGGCGGCGCTGCCCGACGCGCGCAACACCGTCCTGTTCGCCGGGTATCAGGCGGCGGGGACGCGCGGCCGGCGCCTCGTGGACGGCGAGAAGAGCGTGAAGATTCACGGTGAATGGATTGCCGTGGCCGCGTCGATTCAGCGCATCGACTCGATGTCCGCGCACGCCGATTCGACCGAAATCATGCGGTGGCTCCGCGGCTTCGCACGCGCGCCGCGCGAGACGTTCATCGTGCACGGCGAGCCGCCGGCAATGGAAGCGCTGTCGAGCAGCATCACGCGGGAGCTCGGGTGGACGCCTCGCATTCCCGAACATCGTCAGACGGTCGAACTACAATGAGGCGATGAAGACACGCGTCGTTCTGCTGACCGTTCTTGCCTGCGGTCCGGTCTCCGGTTTTGCGCAGACGCCCTCACGAACGAATCCCGTCGTGCTCCGCGTGGGCGACACGGGGTTCCTGCAGCTCCAGGCGGAGAGCTTCCGTCACCTCGACGCGAAGCAGCAGGCGCTCGCCTACTGGCTGACGCGCGCGTCGATTGCTATCGACCCGATCATTTACGACCAGTTGTCCCAATACGGCGTCCGGCAGAAGCGTCTGCTGGAGGGGGTTGTCGCGCATTCGTCGGGCATCGCGCCCGCGGCGCTGGAGAAGATTCGCAGTTTCGCGCTGCTCTTCTGGGCCAACCGGGGCAATCACAACGAGACGACCGGTCAGAAATTCCTGCCGGCATTCACCGCTGAAGAGCTCCGCGGCGCTGCGCTCGAGGCGCTCGCCAACGGAGCCTTCAAGAACGCGTATGCGGATCTGCCGCCGCTCTCGACGGCGGCCGCGCTGACGAAGGAGCTCGACGCGCTCCAGCAGCCGTTCTTCGACGCATCGTTCGAGCCGACCGTAACGGTCAAGACGCCGCCCGCCGGGAAGGACATCATTCAGGCGAGCGCGAACACGTTCTACCGCGGCGTCACGCTGCAGGATCTGAAATCGCTGCAGGAAAAGCACCCCCTCAACTCGCGCGTGGTGAAGGACGCAAGCGGAACGCTTCACGAGGAGGTCTACCGCGCCGGCACGCCCGACGGCAAGGTGGCGCCCGGACTGTATGCCGTATATCTGAAGAAGGCCATCTCCTATCTCGAAAAGGCGCGCGCCGTTGCGGATCCTGCGCAGGCCAAGGTCATTGGCGATCTCATCCGCTTCTATCAGACCGGCGATCCGACCGACTGGCTGACGTTCGGCGCCGACTGGGTGCGGAACGACGCGACCGTCGATTTCGCGAACGGCTTCATCGAGGTCTATCGCGATGCGCGGGGCGCCAAGGGAAGCTCGCAGAGCTTCGTGACGGTCACCGACAAGCCGGTGACCGACGCGATGGTCAAGCTGGCGAGCAACGCCGCGTACTTCGAGCAGAAGGCGCCGTGGGACGCAAAATACAAGAAGCAGAGCTTTCAGCCTCCCGTCGTCAAGGCGGTTGAAGTCCTGATCGAGACGGGCGACTTCCATGTGACGACGATCGGCGACAACCTGCCGAACGAGAACGAGATTCACGAGAAGTACGGCACGAAGAACTTCCTGTTCCTCGGCAGCAGCCACGCGCTCGATGCCGCCAGCTCCGCGAAAGTCCTCCAGGAGTTCGCGACGCCCGAGGAGGCGCAGCGCGCAGCGAAGTACGGCGAGCAGGCGGAGGACCTCCTGACGGCGATGCACGAGGTGATCGGCCACGGCTCGGGCAAATTGAGCGAGCGGCTCGAGGGCGGTGCGCAGGCGTATTTGAAGGAGTACTTCTCGACGCTCGAAGAGGCCCGCGCGGATCTCATGGGTCTTTGGAACATCTGGGATCCGAGGCTGAAGGAGCTTGGCCTGGTGACGGATCAGGATGCGGTCGCGAAGACGATGTACGACAGCGCGGCGCGCGCGCCGCTGACGCAGCTCCGCCGCATTCCGCGCGGCGACACCATCGAGGAGGATCACCAGCGCGACCGACAGTTGATCGTCAACTACATCATGGACACGAGCGGCGGTATCGAGCGAGTGGAGCGGAACGGGAAGACGTACATGCACGTGTCGGACTACCCGCGCATGCGGAAAGGCGTCGGCCTGCTGCTCGCCGAGCTGATGCGCATCAAGGCCGAAGGCGACTACGCCGCCATCAAGGCGCTCGTCGACAAGTACGGCGTTCACTTCGATCCAAAGCTCCGCGATCAGGTGGTCGCGCGCTACAAGCAGCTAGACCTGCCGACATACTGGGCGGGGGTGAATCCCGCGCTGGCCGCGCAGGTGGACGCGAAGGGGAACGCAACGTCCGTCCGCATGTCGTATCCGCGGGATCCGGTGCGGCAATATCTGGGCTACGCGTCGATGTACGACCCCGCGCTTGCCATTTCGGCAGGAGGACGCGGTCGATGACGGCGCCCGTTGCCCGCGACGCGGATACCCGCCCCTATCTGCTCGAACGCGTGGAGGATGCGGCGGTCGTGCAGTTGTACGCCGACGGGTTCCAGGACGTGACGCTGGATCAGAAGATTCTGATCTACCACTTGTACGAGGCCGCGCTCGCGGGGCGCGACATCTACTACGACCAGCGCTACGCGCACAACCTCGAGATGCGCGGGATCCTCGAGGAGGTCCTCGCGCATCCTGAAGGAATCGAGGCCGGCACGCTCGAGGCGATCACGCGCTATACGAAGCTGTTCTGGATCAACACCGGCCCCTACAACAACCTGACCGCGCGCAAGTTCGTGCTCAAATGCGATCCCGCACTTTTCGCCGCCGCGGTCCGGACGGCAGCGGCCAACGGTGCGCTGCTCCCAGCACGCCCTGGCGAATCGGTCGACGCGCTGATTGCCCGCGTGGCGCCGCTGTTCTTCGATCCCGCCGTCGATCCGATCGTCACCAACAAGACGCCCGAGAACGGCAGGGACATTCTCCAGGCGAGCGCCAACAATCTCTATTCTGGCGTTTGCCTCCGCGACCTCGAAGGCTTCGACGAGCGCTATCCGCTCAACTCGCGTCTGGTCAGGAACGGCGCGGGACTGGTTGAGGAGGTCTATCGGGTTGACGGTAAGTACGGCCAGTACATCCAGCGCATCGTCGAGCACCTGAAGGCAGCCGTTCCGTATGCGACGGAGGCCATGGCGAAAGCGCTTCGCGCGCTGATCAGGTTCTACGAGACGGGCGAGACATCCGATCGGATCGCCTACGACGTCGCGTGGCTGCAGGATCGCCACTCGCCGGTGGACACGATCAACGGGTTCGTCGAAGTCTACATGGATGCGCGGGGGATCAAGGGCGCGTGGGAATCGCTCGTCTACTACGTCAACCCGCACAAGACGGAAGGCATTCGCAAGCTCGCGGACGCGGCGCAGTGGTTCGAGGATCACATGCCGTGGGATCCTCGATACCGCAAGGAAGGCGTGCGCGGCATCTCCGCCAACGCCATCGACGTCGTCATCGAGACGGGCGATTCCGGTCCGGTGACGCCCGTCGGCATCAACCTGCCGAACGATCAGAGCATCCGGGAGCGGTATGGCAGCAAGTCCGTTTCGCTGTCGAACGTCAACGAGGCCTACCATCGGTCGACGGCGCCGGAGTTCCGGCGCGAGTTCGCGTGGACGGACGAAGAGGCGGAGCGCGCGGAAAAGTGGAGCAGCCTGGCGTCGGAGTTGACGACGAACATGCACGAGGTGATCGGACACGGATCCGGCCGCGTGTCCGATGCGCTTCAGGGAAGTCCGCAGACCGCGCTGAAGGAGCAGTACTCCGCGCTCGAGGAGTCGCGGGCCGATCTCGTGGCGCTGTACTTTCTGCCTGACCGCAAGGTGGTGGACCTCGGGCTCGTGGATGCCGCCGACCACGCCGAGATCGTGCGCGCGGAGTACGAGGCGTACGCCAGGAACGCGCTCGTGCAGCTCCGGCGCGTCCGCGAGGGGACGCAGATCGAAGAGGATCACATGCGCAACCGCCAGATGATCGTGGGCTGGCTCATGCGCAACTCGAATGCGATTGACGTGTGCCGGCGCGACGGGAAGACCTACTACGTCCTGACTGACGTGCGGGCATTTCGGGCCGGCGTCGCTCAGCTCTTGAGCGAAGTCCAGCGGATCAAGGCTGAAGGAGACTACGCGGCAGCAAAGACGCTGTTCGAGTCCTACGGCGTCCACTTCGATCCTGCGCTCCGCGACGAGGTGGTCGAGCGCGTGGATCGGCTGCAGATGCCGTCCTACACGGGTTTCGTCCAGCCGCGGCTCCAGGCCGTGCGTGATGAGGCCGGCGCGATCACGGACGTCCTCATTTCATACCCGCAGGATTTGATGCAGCAGATGCTCGAGTATTCCGGACGTACGTCCACACCTCGCGCGAGATCGAGGCCATGAGCGCCGCATCCTTCTTGTCATCCTCGGGCCCGCGGACGAGCACGACCAGGACGTACGGACGGGGACCGTACACGATGGCAGCGTCGTGCAGAATTCCCGTGATGTTGCCCGTCTTGTGGCCGACGGTCACGTCCGGCGGCACGCCGGCGCGGATGCCGTCCGGCAGCTCGCGCTGACGCTTGAGGATCGCCGCCATTTCGCCGTCTGCCTTCACGCTGACCGCTTTGCCCTTCGCGATTCGTTCGAGCAGCACGAGCAGTGCGCGAGCCGTCGTGGTGTTGTTCAGTCCCTTGTCGAACGCCTTCTGATCCTCGACGCCGCGGAGCACCGTCATGCCGTCCGCGCCAAGCTTCGTGACGGTGCTCTGGATGTTCTCGACGCCCAGACGCTCGATGAGCAGGTTCGCGGCAAGATTGCTGCTGACCGTAATCATCGCCTCGCACAACTCGCGCAGCGTCATCGTGCGACCGACCGCCTTGTAGACCTCTTCGTCCGAATCGTCCTTCACGTCGAGCGCGTAGACGCTGCCGTCGACGATGCTGTGGAACTCGTTGCGGATGGGCAGCGCTTCGTCCAGCGAGAGGCGTCCGGCGGCGGCCTGACGGAACAGCTCGATCATCACCGGCACCTTCATCGTGCTCGCTGCGTGAAAGGGCGTATCGGCGTTCAGGAGCATCGTCGTCTTGCCGTCGACGGTCTGGAATGCGACCGCGACGTCAGTGCCGCTGTCAGCCACGATTTGCCGAATGCGGTCGCGGAGCGGGGCCTCACGCACCGGCCGCTGCCACAGAAGCATCAAGGTGAGCGCGAAGCTGAGCATTGGAGAAACGGCGCCGGATGCTCCTGATTGTATGCTTCACGGATGGCGTCGCGAAGTCTTGCAGGGACGAGCGTCATTGTCGCAGGCGCGGGGCTCGCCGGGTTGACGGCCGCCCGCGACCTCGAGGCAAGAGGCGCTTCGGTGACGATCGTCGAGGCGCGGAATCGCGTCGGCGGCCGCGTCTGGACGCTGCGCGAAGGATTCGCCGCCCGGCAGCACGCGGAGGCCGGAGCGGACCTGATCGAAGAGGAGCAAGCCTCGCTGCGCGGCCTCGCAACCGAGCTGGGTCTCAGGCCGGTCAGGATCCTCCGCGACGGCTTTGCCTTTTACGGACCGGACGCGCGAGGGCGTCGGCGTATCAGCACCGGCATGGGCGGTTTCCAGACGGTGCCGAAGCTTCTGCGCGACACGATCCGCGATTTCCAGACGTCCGAGCAGCGATGGGATTCCGCGCTCGCCGCACGGCTGGCGCGGACGTCCGTGGCCGAGTGGCTCGCGTCCGCGCGCGTCCCCCCGCATCTTTGCGCGGCGGTCGGCGCGTTTCGCGGATTCTTCCTCGCGGACCCGGCGGAGCTCTCCTTGATCGTGCTCGTGGAGCAGTTCGCGTCGAGCGGGACGCCGGGGCAGGGGCATATCTATCGCATTCCGGAGGGCAACGATCGGATCGCGACGTCGATCGCGCGCCGGCTGCGCGGCCGGGTGCTCCTGCAGGCGATCGTGCGGCGGATCGTGCAGACCGGCACCGGCGTCACGATCTCAATCGAGGACGGCAAGGGTGAACGCGCCGAGATGTCGGCGCAGTACGCCGTCTGCACGCTGCCCGCGTCCACGCTTCGCGACGTCGCCATCGAACCGTCGCTCCCGGTTCCTCAGCGCGATGCGATTGCGCGATTGGCGTATGGCCCGGCCACCCGTCTGCTGCTGCAGTTCGAGAAGCGATTCTGGAAGAAGCGCGGCCAGCCGCTGGCGTTCGGCACCGATCTGGCGACAGGTGCCGTGTGGGACGGCAACGAGCAGCAGCAGAGGGCGCCGGGCATCCTGAGCTTTCTAGCGGGCGGCCACGCCTCACGGGAGCTGCTGGACCTGCTGAGCGCCAAGGGCGCCGAAGCCGTCGTCGATCGCATCCGGTGGATGGGCGAGCCGTCGAAGCTGATCGCGTCCCGCGCGATCGCGTGGGAAGACGATCCCTGGGCGCGCGGTGGATACGCGTACTTCGATCCGGCGTTCAATCCGTTGTGGCGCGAATGGCTCGCGCGCCCGGCGGGACGAATCGTCTTCGCGGGGGAGCACACGAGCATCCGTTGGCAGGGCTACATGAACGGCGCCGTCGAGAGCGGCCATCGCGCCGCCGCCGAAATCGCCGCCCTCGAGTTTCCTGTACTCTGACCCCGAAGTGGGGCGATTTTGATCGCAGGAACTGCGTACGGCTGCGTAATTTTTGCACCGGGGTCTGACCCCGGAAGCACCGGGTACGGGGTCAGACCCCTTTTTCGGTGCGGGACTCGGGCACGTCGGCGAGGCTGCCCCAGGTATCAGGGTCTTGCGAGACGAGCGTCCCGAGATAGAGAGAGACGTCTTCGGCGGGATAGCGGGTGGCCAGCTCGCTGGCGGCGTGCTTCACCTTGTCCGCCTCCGGCTTCGCGACGGTCTCCTCCGTGATCAACCCGTTGTCGTGCGGGATGCCGAGCAGATCGAGAAAGGCGCCCATCATCGCGCGCTGCTGATCGAGGTGGTAGTTGACGAGCGCACGCGCGGCGATCGAATCGGAGACGTTCGGCAGGCGCGCGAGGTATTTCGCTTTCTTGTCCGCAGACAGTGCGACGACGGTACGGGGACGGAACTTCATGTGCGTCGCGATGGAGCCGACGGCTTCCAGTTGCTGATCGGCCGAGTGCTCGTCTGCCCAGAACAGCTCTGCCGCCCTGAGCCGCCGCTCGGGCGGCATCCGCCGCCAGAGACGTGAGGGTCGATAACCCGAGAGGTCTTCCGCCATGGCGCGATCTTAACAGCGCGCGACGCCCAACTGAAGTTGCGCGCGACGACATCGCGCGCGGACGACACGCGGTACAATCAAAGCTGATTGAGCGATCGCCTGTTCACGCCGCGCTTCTTCGTGATGTGCGGCTTCACCTTCACGGTCTTCCTTTCCGCGCTGCAGATCCTGCCGACCGCGCCGTTTCACATCCTGGCGCTCGGCGGGAGCACGTTCGCGTCGGGGCTGTTCCTCGGGTTCCTGACGTACGCGTCGGCCTTCAGCGCTCCGCTCACGGGAGCACTCGCGGACCGGCTGGGAACGCGCCGGATCCTCATCACCTCGAGTCTCACCATCGCGGCGTTCTCAGCCGCGTACGCGGTGATCCCCGGGTATCGTCTGATCCTCGCCCTCGTGCTGGTGCACGGCGTCTTCTGGTCGGGCCTCCTCTCCGCGTCCGCGTCGTATCTCACGAGCATGCTTCCGGAGCGGCGCCGTGCCGAAGGCGTCGGCTATTGGGGGCTCTCCTCGGTCGCGGCTATTGCCGTCGCGCCGCCGATCGGATTCTGGGTCTTTCAATTCGGATGGCGCGCGCTGTGCCTCGAAGCCGCGTGCCTGAACCTGATCATGGCCGCGATTGCCTGGCGCCTGCCTCCGCAGACCGTCACCGCGCACGCGACACCACACCCGAAAGGCGGCATCCTCGAGCGGCGCGTGCTCCTGCTCTCGCTGACGCTGTTCCTGTATTCGTTCGGATACGGCGGGATCACCAGCTTCACCGCCCTCTACGCGGACGTCCACGGCATTCGCCCCAAGGGCCTCTACCTGACGTCGCTCGCGATCGTGATTCTTCTCACGCGTCCGCTCGCGGGCCGCCTCGGCGATCGATTCGGTTATCGGCGCGTGTTCCTGCCCTGCCTCGTGCTCATCGCGATCGGCCTCGCCTGCCTCGCGCTTGGCAGCTCGCGGACGATGCTGCTGACGTCTGCGGTGGTGTTTGGAATCGGCTTCGGGACGGCGTATCCGGTTTTCGTCGCGTATGTCATCCAGCACGTGCACGCCAGCCGCCGGGGCGCCGCGTTCGGCGCCATCCTCGCCGCATTCGACACCGGCATCGGCACGGGATCGACGACGGCGGGCTGGCTCATTGGACGATACGGGTTTGCCACCGCGTTTGGAACGGCCGCCGCACTTTCGGGACTGTCCCTACCGTACTTCCTGATCGCGGAACGATTTCTCACGTCCAGACGCGCGCAGCGCCCGGCCCTACAGCGACAGGATCTCGACGTCGGCGCGGGCGCCGTCGATTGTTAGCCGCGCCACACTTGCCTTCAGCTTGAATCGCCTCGGGCCGGCCGCGCCCGGATTGATGACCAGACGCCCGCGTGATCGATCCACCAGCGCCTTGTGCGTGTGGCCGTAGACAATGACGTCAGCCTCGTAGGTCTCGAGCAGCCGCGCTGGGGTGGGACTGCCAAGCTCGTGGCCATTGCTCACGTGAACAGTGAATCCACCTAGTGTCAGATCGACCCGCGCCTCGAGCAACGGATCGCCCGGTGGATCCGTGTTGCCGTATACCGCACGAACCGGTGCGATCGCACGCAGCTCGGCCAGCACGCTCGGTCCGCCAACGTCGCCGGCATGAAGAATCAGCTCCACTCCAGCAAGCCGATCGAACACTTCGGGCCGCACTAAGCTATGGGTATCGGAAATCAGGCCGACGACCATGATCAACGATAGCCATTGTCACTTCTTCTCGTCGCGCTTTCTCGAGCTCTTGACGCGCGACGGACGCTCCGCGGGCGACGTGGCGTCCGTGCTCGGATGGGATCCTCCGGGCACGCCGGCGGAACTGGCGGACCGCTGGGTCGCTGAGCTGGACAGGCACAGCGTCTCCAGGGCGGCGCTCATCGCGAGCATCCCGGGCGACGAACCGTCGGTTTCCGAAGCGGTGGCGCGGCATCCCGATCGATTCGTCGGCTTCTGCATGCACAACCCGGCCGCACCGGACGCGGAGGCATCTCTTCGCCGGGCGTTGTCCGAGCTCGGTATGCGCGCGGTCTGTCTCTTTCCTGCCATGCACGGCTACCGCCCCGACGAAGAGAAGGTCGAGCGCGTGTTTGCGGCCGCGGCCGAGCGCCACGCGGCGGTGTTCGTGCACTGCGGAGTCCTGACCGTCGGTGTCCGGAAGAAGCTTGGGCTTCCGAGCCGCTTCGATCTGCGTCTGGGCGATCCGCTCGCGGTGGCGAAAGTTGCGCTGGGATTCCCCCAGGTACCGGTGATCATTCCGCACTTCGGCGCGGGCTACCTCCGCGAGGCCCTGATGGCCGCGGACCAGTGCCCCACGATTCACCTCGACACCTCGAGCTCGAACAGCTGGACGAAGTTCCACCCCGGCGTCTCGCTGGACGATGTGTTCTGGCAGGCGGTGTCGGCGGCGGGAGCGGACCGCGTGCTCTTCGGGACCGATTCGTCGTTCTTCCCGCGCGGGTGGCAGCGCTCGATCTACGACGCGCAGCAGCGGATCGCCGAGAAGCTCGGGATCGGAGCCGCGGACCGCGACAAGATC
>JAICSD010000337.1 GCA_025937075.1 Vicinamibacteria bacterium
CGTCATGCGCGGGGCACGGGTGCGCGGCGCACGCCAGGGGCGTGTGCTGAAGTACGGGCACTCCGGCGAAATCTCCGGCGACAACAGCGGAGTGGTCGGCTACGTTGCCGCCGCGTTCGGAGCCTTCACCGATGTTCACTGACGCGCAGAAGGACGCACTGCTTCGCATCGCGCGGGCGGCGATCGTTGCGCAGGTGACCGGAGAGGCCGTCGCGTGGGAGCCGTCCTCGTCATGCCCGACCGCCACTGGAGCGTTCGTGACAATCAGACATGGCGACCGCCTGCGCGGCTGTCTTGGCACGCTCGAGTGCCGGCGGTCCCTGATCGAAGAAGTCGCGCGGTGCGCCGCACGAGCGGCGCGAGAAGATCCGCGGTTCCCGCCCCTTGACGCATCGGAGCTGCCGGCCCTCGCCGTCGAGGTCTCGATCCTCGGCCCGCTCGAGGAAATCAGCCCGCACGATCGCGGTGCGATCGTCATTGGACGCCACGGTCTCGTCGTCGAACGCGGATCGCGGCGCGGGCTGCTCCTGCCGCAGGTCGGCTCCGAATGGGGCTGGACGCCTGAACAGTTCCTCGCGCACACGTGCCTGAAGGCCGGGCTGCCGTGCGATGCGTGGCAGCACGGCGCGACGGTCTACCGTTTCGAAGCCGTCGTCTTCGGCGACTGAGCGATCAGACGCCTGAGCGTCGTCAGGTTCATCCGATCGAGCGCGTCCACGTCGCTGATGCGCCGGCTCTCGCGCGTGTCGACCTTCGGCGTCTCGAGCAGCATCGGAAGTGCCCGGAAGCGGCGATCGTTGAGAATCCGCCGGAACGGCTCGAGTCCGAGACATCCACGGCCAATGTGCTCGTGCCTATCCACTCGGCTTCCGCACGGCTTCTTCGAGTCGTTCAGATGAAACGCTTTCAGCCGTTTCATGCCGACGATCCGATCGAAGCTGCGGAACGTGTCGCGATATCCGCGCTCGGAGCAGATGTCGTATCCCGCGGTGAGCAGGTGACACGTGTCGAGGCAGACGCCCACGCGCCATGAATCGTGCAGCCGGTGGATGATCTCCGCGAGATGTTCGAAGCGGTGTCCGAGGTTCGTGCCCTGGCCGGCCGTGTGCTCCAGCAGGATCATCGTCCGTCCTGTCGGGCGCGACGCGAGGATCTCGGCGAGGCCGTCGGCAATGAGCTGCAGCCCCTGCGCCTCGGTGCCCGTCGTGTACGAGCCCGGATGCATCACGAGGCCATCGAGGCCGAGGACCTCCGCGCGATCGAGCTCCTCGCGCAGGGCCTCGATGGATCGCCGGCGCAGTGCCGCGTCTCCGGCTGCGAGGTTGATGAGATAGCTGTTGTGCGCGACCACCGGACCGATCTGCGTCTCGCGGATGCGGTTCCGGAACAGCGCGATTTCCTCCGGCGGCAGCACGCGCGCGCGCCACTGGCCGGCTGACTTCGTGAAGATCTGCAGCGCCTGACAGCCGCTGGCCTCCGCGCGATCGACGGCGCGCGGCAGGCCGCCCGCAATCGACAGGTGCGCGCCAAGCCTGGGCATCGGTTTCGTGTGATATCACTGCCGCATGCGGAGATCTTCAGCGGCACTCTTGATCGGCTTCACCGTCCTGACGACGGCGCCTGCGCGCGTCAGCGCGTGGGGGTTCGCAGCGCATCGCTACATCATGGAGCACGCGATTCCGCGCCTTCCCCCTGAAATCCGGCCTTTCTTTGTCAAATATCGCACGACGCTGATCGAGCACGCCATCGATCCTGACACATACCGGACGATGGGGTTTACCGAAGAGAGCCCCCGTCATTTCCTCGACATGGACGCGTACGGGTCGTTTCCGTTCACGTCGCTGCCGCACGATTACGGGCAGGCCGTCGCCGAGCGCGGCAAGGACTTCGTCATCCGGAATGGCCTGCTCCCATGGCGCACGCAGGAGATTGCCGATCGGCTGCGGGACGCGTTCGCGCAGAAGACGCCGTACGCGCGCGACGACGTCAAGCTCTTCTCCGCCGTGCTCTCGCACTACATCGGCGACGCCTTTCAGCCTCTGCACGCGGCCGTGAACTACGACGGCCAGTTGACGGGGCAGCAGGGCATCCACGCGCGCTTCGAGATGGAGCTGTTCGAGCGCTATCACGACCGCTGGCACCTCGCGCTGGGCGATCCACTCGTACCGGTGCCCAGCGCCCGCGAGTTCAGCTTCCGTACACTGACGGACAGTTTTCAGGCAGTGGACGGGATCCTTGCCGCGGATCGTGCGGCCGCGCAGGGGCGCGACGCGTACGACGACGAGTACTTCGCGAAGCTCTTCGAGCGGACGAGGCCGATCATGGAACAGCGCCTGTCGGGCGCGATCACGGGCGTAGCCTCCGTGATTGCCGCGGCGTGGGAACAGGCCGGAAGGCCGGCGCTGCCGGAAAATCCGCCCTCGCGTCCGCCGCGCCCCATCCAGCGCGGGCGCAAGTGATCGCGGCCTACGTACGTGGGGCGGCCCTTTCAGGCCGCCGATCCGCTGTTCGCTTTTCGATCGCGCGTTCGATCGGTCCGAGGATGAGCAGCACGCCCAGCGTGATCGCGCCGCCCAGCACCGCAAGCCGGTAGAGCCCACCGCCGGCCGCGATGCCCAATGCGGCGTTCACCCAGACCGTCGCGGCCGTCGTCAACCCGTGGACGCCCGAGTGCGTGCGGATGATCGCGCCTGCGCCGAGGAATCCGATTCCAGTGACGATCTGCGCGGCAATGCGGGTCGGATCGCCGTTGGGCGACAGCGTCAGCGACCCAATCGTGAAGACCGCGGAACCAATCGCGATGAGTATGTTGGTCCGGAATCCCGCGCTTTTGTGCCGCAGCTCGCGCTCCGCGCCGACGATTCCGCCCAGCGCGGCGGCGAGCAGCAGACGAAGGACCAGTTCCTGGTCGCTCAGCGGCATCATCGACGCACCCGATTGCGACGCATTTCAGTGGCACCCGCCTTGCACAGCTCGAATTGAGGAGGTCGCATGCTCTGGACGATTGTCGTACTGCTGCTGATTCTGTGGCTGCTCGGGTTCACTCTGCACATCGCCGGCGGCTTGATCCACATCCTCTTGGTCGTCGCGCTGGTCATCATCGTGCTGCGCCTGCTGACCGGCCGGCGGGTCTGACACGCGCCGTTCCTAGGGAGCAATCCAGAGACGCGTGCGATCGAGTGGCACCTCGATGTCGGGGTGCCACACCGGTTCGCCATCTGCGCGGATGCGGAGATCGTAGCGGCCGGCGGGCACCACGAACAGCGCGTACCCAGCGCCCGCGATCCGCCGCGCTGCTTCCTGCTGACGGCTGCCTGCCGAAAAAATCGCGACATCGGGAACCGCTCCGTCCCGCGCGCGCACTTCGAGCGCGCCGTATCCCGTCTGAAAATTGATGACCTCCAGGTGCTTGCCCGCTTCGTCGGGATACGGCATCACGATCAGCCGCTCGGCCCATCGGATACTCACGACGCGTCCGTCCCGCTCGTGAAACACCTGAACGTCGTACATCCCCTGGGGAACCGCGGCCTCCATCGTCGCGGAGCTGTGTGCTTGGGCGATCGGCGTCTGGCGGTCGCCGGCCCTGAACACGTTGATGCGTGTTTCGGCCGTGACCTCGTTGGCTCCGTCGAACACACGGATGCGCAGCGTGAGCGGCGCTGCGGCTTGAACCGACAGCGCCAGCGCGAGGGCGAACGCGTGCCGCATGCGCGCGATGTTAGCGCATCCGCGGTGCTATCGTAGCCACGATGGACGTCTTCCTCGTTCCGGTTGCGGAGGACCGCTACGAGCTCTATTGCGAGGAGCCGGACGACGCGGAGCATCCGTCGGACCCGCCGCCGTCCGGATTCTTCCGGCGCATGACGCACCGTTTCCACGAGATGCTCGCGGAAGCCGAGCGCGATCGCCGCCGCGCGCCGGAGGACGATGCGTCACCGCCGAAGGGAGTGATCGCCAGGATCAAGGCGCGCACTCTGCGCTGGGTGGCGGAATCGATTGCGGAGCAGCGGCTCCTGTGGCAGCTTCGCCGGCGCACCGAGGCGTGCCTCAAATATCCCCACGACCTCCGCGAGGCGCACGCGGTCGAGATTCTACGGCGCCAGCTTGGCCGCGATTTCGAACGTCACCGGTTCTGGCTGGCGATCGACAGCATCGGGCTCGTGGCATCGGGTGTCCTGATGCTGCTGCCCGGACCCAACCTGGTCGCGTACTATTTCGCCTTCCGAATCGTCGGCCACTATCTCTCGGTGCGCGGCGCGCGTCAGGGGCTCACACGCTTGTCCTGGCGCACCGAGCCGAGCCCGCCGCTGTCGTGCCTGCGTGCCATCGTGTCGGCTCCTCCCGACGCTCGCGCGGAGGAGGTCGATCGGGTGGCGACGGCGCTTCGATTGGAGCACCTGGCGAGCTTTTTTCAGAGGGCCGCGGTGTCGTGAGGGGGTCGGTGGTCGGTGGTCGGTAGTCGGTGGTCGGTGGTCGGTAGTCGGTTGTTGGGAGTTGTTATTTCCCTGGCGATTCGAGCTGTTCGACGCGCTGCTGCAGGGCGTTGATGAGCTTCTTCAACTCCGGAAGTTTTCGAAAAATCGCGGACGCCTTCAGCCACTCCCGGTTATCGATGGCGGGATAGCCGGAAATGAACGCCCCCGGCCCGACCGAGTTCGGAATCCCGGACTGCGCGGTTGCGATCACGCCCTTCCCGAGCGTCAGGTGACCCGCTACGCCAACCTGTCCTGCGAGCGTGACGCCGTCCTCGATCGTTGTGCTCCCCGCGATGCCGACCTGCGCGGCGAGCAGGACGTTGCGGCCAATTCGCACGCCGTGCGCGATCTGAACGAGATTGTCGATTTTGCTTCCCGCTCCGATCCGCGTTTCGCCGATAGCGGGACGATCGATTGCCGTATTCGCCCCGATCTCCACATCGTCTTCGATGACGATGCCGCCGGCCTGCGGGATCTTGTAATGCGATCCATCTTCGCGATGAGCGAAGCCGAAGCCGTCGCTGCCAATGACCGCGCCGTCCTGGATGACGACCCGATGGCCGATCCGAACGCGCTCCCGGACGGAGACGCGTGCGTGGATCACGCAGTCGTCACCGATCGCCGCATCGCGGCCGATCGTGACGTGCGGATAGATGATCGTCCGCGCGCCGACGGAGGCACCTTCGGCGATGCTCACGAACGCGGCAATTGACGCGTCGGGTGCGATCGACGC
>JAICSD010000341.1 GCA_025937075.1 Vicinamibacteria bacterium
ACCGGTACAACCGGCTCGTCCTCGACCGCAGGGTCGTCGACGGCAGGCGCGGCCGGCAGCACCGCCTCTTCCGGAGGCAGTGCCCGCACGCTGAACGTCAAGTCGATGAAGATGATCTCCGAGAGCTGCAGCTAGCTGAATGGTGTCGTGCTGATGGTGCCGAAGGTGGCACCTTCAGCACGACGGACGACCGGAGTATGGCTCGATCGATTTGGAAAGGCTCGATTGCGTTCGGTCTGGTGAACATTCCCATCGAGCTGTTCAGCGCGGTGCGCGATCACCGGCCGAAGTTCCGCCTCCTTCACGCAAAGGACGAATCCCCGGTTCACTACGAGCGCGTCTGCCAGACGGAAGGCAAGCCCGTCGCGTGGGAGGATCTCGTCAAGGGCTACGAGTACGCGAAAGGGCAGTTCGTCGTCCTCACGAAGGACGACTTCAAGACCGCCGCGGTCGAGAAGACGAAGACGATCGACATCCTCGATTTCGTCAAGCCGGAGGAGGTCGACGAACGATACTTCGAGACGCCGTACTACCTGCAGCCCGGCAAGGGAGCCGAGCGCGCATACGCGCTGCTGCGCGAGGCCATTCGCGAATCGGGCCGGATCGGGATCGCGAAGATCATCCTCCGCGACACGCAGCACCTCGCGGCCGTCGAGGCCATCGGCGACGCGCTCGTCCTGACGATGATGCGGTTCGCGGATGAATTGGCGGACCTCGGGGAATTCCGCTTTCCGCACAAGACCGACATTCGTCCCGCCGAGCTGAAGATGGCCGGCCAGCTGATCGAGAGCCTCTCCGCGAACTGGGATCCCGCCAAGTACACGGACGAATACAAGGAAAATCTGATGCGGGTCATCAACGCGAAGCTGAAAGGCAAGCGCCCGCGGCTGGAGTCGCCGGACACCGGCCCGAAGGGCGCGGAAGTCGTTGATTTGATGGCGCGTCTGCGTGCGTCGCTCGAGGGCACGAAGGCGAAGCCGGCCCGCCGGGAACCCGCGCGCCGGCGCACGGCGTCCAAGACCCGGAAGACTTCTCGCGGCCGTCGCCACGTCGCATGAGCTGATCGTTTCGGGCCGCTGTTCTTCTGCCTGAAGGCGGAAGCCACGGGGTAACTGTTTCCATGACCATGCCGCTCGCGTCTGCCATCGATCGTCAGGCTGCGGTGGAGTGGTACCGCCGCAACCGCGAGCGATCCCGCGCCATCTTCGATTTGATCGAACCCGCTGCGTACTACAGCCGTCCGATCGCGCTCCGAAATCCGATCGTGTTCTACGAGGGCCACCTGCCGGCCTTCAGCGTGATCGCGTTCCTGCGGCGCGGTCTCGGCCTGCCGCCCGTCGATCGCCGCCTCGAAGATCTCTTCGCGCGCGGCATCGATCCCGAAACCGAGCAGACGGCGGTTCCGCGCAGCGGAGCCTCGACGGACTGGCCCTCGCGCGATGACGTGCGCGCGTTCGCGGATGCGTGCGACGCGGCGGTGCTGCGTGCGCTCGAGCAGGACGAGGCACCTGCCGAAGGCGTGTACACCGCGCTCGAGCACGAGGCGATGCACCAGGAGACGCTGCTCTACATGTGGCATCGGCTGCCGTACGAGCAGAAGCGTCGCGGGGGTTGGAGGTCGCAGGTTGGAAGCCGGGGCAACATCACCGACGTTGCCGGCATGCCGGCAACCGTTGCTGTTCCCAGTGGTGATGCGACGCTCGGAGTCCGCCGCGACGAGACGCCATTCGGCGGGGACAATGAGTTCGAGCAGCATGTCGTTCTCGTCCCGGAATTCGAGATTGACGTGCTGCCCGTGACCAACGCGCAGTTCCTCGAATTCATGCGCGCCGGCGGATATGAGAATCGTCGGCTCTGGGACGATGAGGGTTGGGAATGGATTCAGGCGAACCATGTTCAACACCCGGCGTTCTGGCTGCCGGATAACCAACCTCCCGCCTCCGCGCTCCGCGCTACGGCGGGCAAGCCCGCGTGGCTCTGGCGCGGCATGTTCGACGCGATACCGCTTCCGCCTTCATGGCCCGTTTACGTGAGCCAGGCGGAGGCTGCGGCGTACGCGCGCTGGAAGGGGCGGCGTCTGATGGCCGAAGCGGAATTCCACCGCGCCGCGTACGGCACCCCTTCCGGAGAGGAGCGCGCGCAGCCGTGGGGCAGCGAGGCGCCGGACGCGACGCGCGGCCATTTCGATTTCGCCGGCTTGGATCCCGTCCCTGTGGGCTCCCACCCCGCCGGTGCGAGCGCGTGGGGCCTGCAGGAGCTCGTCGGCAACGGCTGGGAATGGACGTCGACGCTCTTCGGTCCATTCGCGGGCTTCACACCCATGCCGTCGTATCCGGAATATTCGGCGGACTTCTTCGACGGCCGCCACTACGTGATGAAGGGCGCCTCACCGGCGACCGCGAAGGAGCTGGTCCGGCGGTCGTTCCGAAACTGGTTCCGCGGGAACTATCCGTACGTGTACGCGAAATTCCGCACGGTACGATGACGGCCGTCAGCATTCTTGCGAGCTTCGCGTCGGACGTGCGGCGCGACCTGCGCCTCACGCCGAAGCAGCTTCAGTCGAAGTATCTCTACGACGCGCTGGGGTCCAGTCTGTTCGAAGCGATTTGCCGGCTGCCGTGGTACCGGATCACGCGGGCGGAACAGCGGCTGCTCGAGCGGCACGCGGCCGACATCATTCACGTTCTGTGTCCATCACGCAGTGCCGTTCCGCAGCTCGTCGAACTCGGCTGCGGAAGTGGTGAGAAGCTCGTCATCCTCGCCGAGGCGCTTCAGGCGGCAGGTGGCCGCGGACGGGTGCACCTCATCGACATTTCTCCACAGGCCCTCGAGCAATCCGAGCGGACGCTCGGGCGGCTGCGGCACTTCTCCGTCGTCGGCCACCGCGAGACCTACGAGGTGGGGCTCCGGCGGGCGGCGGCGGCGCGCGATGGCGCGCACCCGATGCTCGTGCTGCTCCTCGGCTCGAATATCGGCAACTTCGATACGCCCGCAGCGCTGGAATTCCTGCGCCGCATCCGCGACGCGCTCGCCCCCGGGGACTTCCTGCTGCTCGGCGCGGATCTCGTGAAGCCGGAGCGCGAGCTGCTGCTCGCCTACGACGATCCGCTCGGCGTCACCGCCGCCTTCAACCGCAACCTCCTCGTCCGAATCAATCGTGAGCTCGATGCCACGTTCGACGTCGGCGCCTTCGCGCACCGCGCCGTGTGGAACGCTGCCGCCCAGCGCGTCGAAATGCACCTGGAGAGCCTGCGCGAGCAGACCGTTGTCATCCGGCGCGCGGATCTCCGCGTTCGGTTCGGCGCCGGCGAGCGCATCTGGACCGAGAGCTCGTACAAGTACGACGCCGCGCAGATTGGCGACATGGGCATCGCGACCGGGTTCGCCGTCGCCGAACAGTGGGTGGACCAAGAGGCCGGGTTTGCTCTGACCCTTTTCGCCGCATAACGCGCTCGCGCTCACGCGACGATATCTTCCGCGTGAGCACCGTCCGTCGCCGCAGTGTGGCCGCCGACGAGTGGGGAAAACCCGACCGCAACGAAGCAGGCGAACCGATCTGCCGCTGGTGTCGCACGACCGTGCGCCCGCCCCGCCGAACGTTCTGCAGCGACGCGTGCGTGCACGAATGGAAGATCCGAAGTGATCCCGGCTACGTGCGGCGTCACGTGTGGACGCGCGACGGAGGCAAATGCCGGGCGTGCGGGTTCGATGTGAAATCAGCGGAGCGACGCTGGACGCGCGAGAAGCCGCGGCCAGGCGATCGGGCCGCGAGACGCAGATGGCGCGATGAGCGTCCGCGCTGGGAAGCCGATCACATCCTGCCAGTTGCCGACGGCGGCGGTGAATGCGGGCTCGAGAACTACCGTCTGCTGTGTCGCGACTGCCACACCGCGGTGACGCGGCAGTGGCGGCGTCTCAAACGCGTGGTGCGCGACGCCGTCGAACGGGCATCTCTGAGGCACTTCTAAAAAGGTGCCCTACAGCGAGGTGTTCAGATGTCGCGAGCGAAGGGTCCGTCCCAACCCTTCTCGCGCAGCATCTTCTCCAGCTCGACGGATCGACGGTTCAGCATCGTCGAGTCCTCGAACACCTCGACCCGCTCGGTGCCGTCGGGGAGCGTGACGATCAGGGCAAACCGATCTCCCTGAATCTGCTGCTGGATTTCGCAGCGCAGATGCTCCCCGCGTCGTTCGTAGAACCAGATCACAGACGGACCTCCGCCCCTGGGAACTGCCTTCGCGTTGAGCCGAACGTGGTCGCAAGAAGAACGCCGTGACCCAACCGCGTAGATTTGCGGAGGTTTTCGCACGCGTGGGGCGAAGTTTGGGATGGAACCTGTTCTGTTGTGGGACAGGTCGGGACGAAACCGTCTGACGCGTGTGCCAACTCCGCGCACGTCCGGATCGTCTAAGCCTCGTCAGATGCCTTCACGTGCGTTCGCGCTCCTGCTCGCCGTCGCGATGCCCGCGATCGCGTCGGCCGCCCCGCCTGATCGTGTGACGGCGGCTGTCGTGCCTGCCGCGGCCACGGCGCTGAAGCTGGACGGCGAGTTCTCCGAAGCGGTCTGGGAGCACGCGCCGCCAATCACGGACTTCCGCCAGCGCGAGCCGAAGGAAGGCGCCGAGCCGTCCTTCGCGACGGAGGTGAAGATTGCGTACGACAAGTCGAACGTCTACGTTGCCGTGCTCGCACGCGATCCGGATCCGTCGAAGATTGTCGGGCTGCGGACGCGCCGCGATACGGATTCCCCGTCGGACTGGATCAGCGTCATCTTCGACTCGTTTCGGGATCGACGGACGGGCTTCGAGTTCGGGGTCAATCCCGCCGGGGTCAAGCTCGATCGGTATTGGTACAACGACGGCAACGACGATATCGGCTGGGACGCCGTGTGGGACGTCGGCGTCGCGCGCACGGGCGAAGGATGGCGCGCCGAGTTCCGCATCCCGCTGTCGCAGCTCCGGTTCCATCCGAGCGACAACACCTCATTCGGCTTCGCCGTCGTCCGGCGCATCGGCCGCCTGAACGAAATCGATACGTGGCCGCTGCTCGCCCGCAGCGCCAACGGCTTCGTCTCGTCCTTCGGCGAGCTCGCCGGCCTCAATCTCGACGCGTCCACGAAACGCCTCGAGCTGGTGCCGTACGCGGTGGCCCAGATGAACACGCAG
>JAICSD010000487.1 GCA_025937075.1 Vicinamibacteria bacterium
ACTGGTTCATGTCTTACCTCGCACAAGGGAGAGAGGCAAGGGGCGAACCGGCGCCGGCCGGCGGGTATTCCCCGCTTGGCGGGCGAATTTTCTGATGGTTCCGGTGATGCGTGGATCCGCGGTCGCCGCGGACCGCCGTCCAGTGCTTCAGAATGAAAGATTTTCGTTCAGAATGAACGTCGTTCCGAGAGACCGCTTCGGCACTTCATGCGGATCCGTTCTGGCGTGTGGCTTGCGATGGCTTCACGGATGCGCACCCATGATTGGACGAGATCGACAAGCGGCTCGGCGACACCGAATCAGCGACCTGCGCCGAAGCCAGGGGACGTACTCGTTTCGGAACGGGCGGCGCGGGCTGACGTCTACGCCATCAGCCTGGTTCCAGCCGATCCCCACCTGACGGTGCGGCGTTATGAAGAGGCCATCGAAACAGTGCGGGCGCTCGCCCGCGAGCGGAAGGTAGATGCGTGGTGCACTGTTGATCAGACCCACTATGCGCAGGTCGCCACGTACCGGACAGCCTCCGACGAGTGACCGATCCTCCGACACCTGCCGGGCGCTATGCGACGAGGTTGTACTGCTTCATCTTGCGCCAGAGGGTCACCGCGCTGATTTTCAAGGCCTCGGCTGCCTCTTTGCGATTGCCGCGAAACCGCTCGAGCGCGCGTTCGATCATCACGCGTTCGTGTACCCTGAGATCGAGGCTGTCGTCGTCCGCCGCGCGTGGGCCGCTCTTCTGCGACACCTCCGGCGGCAGTTCCCGTACGCGAATGCTGGGGCCGCGGGCCACGATCACGGCGCGCTCGATCGCGTGTTCGAGTTCGCGCACGTTGCCGGGCCATCGATAGCTCATGAGGGCGGTCATCGCTTCCGCCGATACGCTCTGCACGTCTTTTTTGACGCGACTCGCCGCGCGGCGTACGAAGTCATTCACGAGCACGGGAATGTCTTCGCGCCGGTCGCGCAGCGGCGGCACGGTGATCACGAATACCCCGAGGCGGAAATAGAGGTCCTCGCGGAACGTGCCGTCGGCGACGGCGGCGCGCAGGTCGCGGTTCGTCGCCGCCACGACGCGGGCGTTCACTTTGATCGTGCGCTCGGCGCCGACACGGCGAATCTCCCGCTCTTGAAGGGCGCGCAATAGTTTGGCCTGCACCGTGGGCGCGACCTCGCCGATTTCATCGAGGAACAACGTCCCGTGATCGGCCACCTCGAACAGGCCTGCCTTGTCGCGCACCGCTCCCGTGAACGCGCCCCGCACGTGGCCGAAGAGTTCGGATTCCAGGAGCGTCTCGGTCAGCGCCGCGCAGTTGATCGAGACGAACGGGCCTGCCGCGCGCGGACTCTGGTCGTGGATCATCCGTACGATGAACTCTTTCCCGGTTCCGCTTTCGCCGCAGACCAGGACCGTCGTATCGAGCGGCGCTACGCGGCCGGCAAGCTCCAGCACGTCCTGCATCGCGGCGCTCCCCGCCACGAAATGCTTCGCGGCCGCGTGACGGGCGACGCGCTCCCGCAATAAATTCAATTCCCGCTCGCGTTTCGCGACGAGCCGCTCGCGGCGCTGCACCTGGTGCAGCCGTTCGTGCACCGCGGTGCGAAGCCGCTCCACCTCGTGCCCGAGCGACGCGCTGTGAAAATCGGCGCGGAACGCGGCGATCTCATCGCC
Organism: Vicinamibacteria bacterium; assembly: GCA_025937075.1. The sequence goes on from JAICSD010000487.1 coordinate 1,670, forward strand.
CCAGCTCTCGGCGTCCTTTCCGACGACAGAACACTCCCGCGCCCCCTGGGCGGCGCACTCGAGTTCGCGGAAATACACCTCCTGGCCCAGGCACGCGCTCGTATAACCGCTGACGTAGCCCACCAACGACCAGCACACGGGCCGGTTGGACGTGCCGAAATGGTGCAGATGCTGTTCGGCCACGTACGAGTCGTGCCAGGTCACGTCCTCGTGAAAACGGCCTGTCGCGGTGTCATGCTCGAGTGCGACGATGTCCGCGCGCACTATTCCTTCGAGCCGATGCAGCACGACGCCGGCGTCCAGCCCCTCGAGCGGGTTCGCCCACTTGTACCGATCGCGGAGGCTGACCGCGTCGTGATACCCATCCGCGAAGCCGAACCGGAGAAACACGCGCCTGGCGGCCTCGTCGCCCAGGCTGTCGATGAGCTCCTTCCGCATCAAACCCATCGCCGCCGCGCTGAGAAGGACGACGCGCTGCTCGTGCAGCCGGATTAAACCCTCATCCGGTCGAAACTCGACCAGTTCGCCGAGGTAGCGGTGTTCGACATCCGCGGGCTCGAACGGCCTCGGCGACTCTCGTGTCATGCGCGTCTACTATCCATTCTGCGCCTACTGCCATTCTAATGAGCGCCCGGATTTCGATCCACCGCAACATGGAAGCCTTCCGGCCTCTGGCGCACAACGTGCAGCAGGACTTCATCGCTCGTCACACACGGGTCATCGCATCAACTCGCTCGCGAGACGATAGGAGTCCTCATGCCGACACGCAATGCACACGCGCGCTGGGAAGGTACGCTCAAGGAAGGCAAAGGCCATATCGAGTTCGGAAACGGCGCGTTCAGCGGGGCGTACACGTTTGCCTCTCGATTCGAGCAAGGCGCCGGCACCAATCCCGAAGAGCTTCTGGCCGCCGCGCACGCCGGCTGCTTTGCCATGGCCTTGTCGCTGATCCTCGGTCTCGCGGGCTTCACCCCTGACTATGTCGATGCAACCGCCCACGTCACCGTGAGGCCACATGACGGCGGCTTCAAGATTACGGAGAGCCATCTCGTCTGCGAGGCCAGAGTCCCGGGCTTGAACCAGGCCGGCTTGGAACAGCATGCCGCGGCCGCGAAGGCCAACTGCCCGGTGTCGCAAGCGCTCGCGGGAACGAACATTACACTGGAGGCGAGACTCGCCGCCGAATGACGCACGGAGGTTTTGCCGGGCAGGATCAGCCACATGTCCGCGTCGAGAATGGTTCGCGGGTTGTTGTCCCGGGTCGGTTACGGGTCTGAACGCCGGCTGGACGATCGCGAGATCCAGCGCATTGTTGGCGATCAGGCGCGGGTCGGC
>JAICSD010000359.1 GCA_025937075.1 Vicinamibacteria bacterium
ATCAGGTCGATCACCGAAAGCTCACCCGCCGAAAGGCCGAAAATCGTGACGAGATCCGGATCGCCGCCAAACGCCCTGATGTTGCGATGCACCCACTGGAACGCTGCAATCTGATCGAGGATGCCGTAATTGCCGGACACGTGGTGCTCGGATTCCTTCGTGAGCTCGGGATGCGCGAGGAAGCCGAGCGGAGCGACGCGGTAATTGACGCTGACGAGGATGACGCCCTTCCGCGCGAGCGCCGTCCCATCGTAGACCGCGACGGCGCCGGAGCCCTCGTTGAAGCCGCCACCGTAGATCCAGAACATCACGGGCAGCCTGGCGCTCGCATTCTTCGCCGGCGCCCAGACGTTCAGGTAGAGGCAATCCTCTCCGATCGGGCCCTGCGTCATGAACTCTTCGGTCCAGGGAAGCCGCGAGCCGGCTTCGTTCTGCATGCAGCTCGTGCCGAAATGATCGGCCTTGCGGATACCATTCCAGTGCGCGGCGCGCAGCGGCGGACGCCAGCGAAGAGCGCCGACGGGCGGCGCCGCGTACGGGATCCCGAGGTACGCTGTGACGCCGCCGTCCTTCACCACACCGGAGACAAGACCATCATCGGTCTTGACCGTGGCGAGATCCGCCCGAACTGCCAGCGTCGACGCCAGCAGCACCACGACGCATGCGATCGGTCCGATAATGGTTCGGCGCATGCGGCATTGTAGCGCTGCTCCAAATTCACCCGCGCTCGCACCCGCGGCACGCACCCGCGCACCACGCACCCCAGAGGCGCCCATGACCTACGACTTTCTGATCCAAACCTACGACACGGAACGCGTGAAGGTCCTCAGCGTCTGGAGCGAGTTCAGAGATGAAGACCTTCCAATCCGGCCAAGCCGGACCGATCCGCGCGGACGCAGCGTTCACGAGCACATGGTCCATCAGTGCGTCAGCGAGGACACGTGGTTCCGGAACATGCTCGGCCTCGATGTCGGCGCCCCGCCGCTTCCCGCCGAGGAAACACGGCTGGCGTTCATCGCCCGCTACGCGGAGGACAGCGGCAAGCGGGTGGAGCGGCTTCGTGGGACCCACGAGCGCTGGTGGCAGGAGCCGACGAAATTTTTCGACGTGGAGCGATCGAAGGCGTGGGTGATGACGCGGCGATTGACGCACACGTCGCACCATCGTGGCCAGCTCATGGCGATGCTGCGGATGCTCGGACGCGATCTGCACAGCAACTACGGCCCCACGGCGGACACCGGCGGCCTGATGCAGAACCACGCGCCGACGATCTACGCCTATTCGACGCTGACGGCGCTTCTCGAAGGCGAACCCCGCGGCGGATCGAAGGCGCCGCTCCCGGGTGCTGGAGGCCACGCGGTCACGGAACGGGCCGCGGAATAGCGCAGGCGGCTGACAACGCAGGCCGCGGACAACGCGGAAAAACGCGGACTATGTCAATGAGTGTTCTCGCGATCGATCTCGGCGGCACCAAGACCGCGATCGCGCTCGTGAACGAGGCCGGGCACCTGGCGCACAAAGAGAAGCTGCCCGCGGCATCGTCGTTCGAAGGGACGCTCGCGCAGGTTGCAGCGCGGCTGACGGAGCCCGCGGCGGCCGTCGGCGTCATCGTGCCAGGGATCTACGATGCGAGAACGGGCGCCGTATGGGCGCCGAATCTGTGGGGCAAGGACTTTCATCCGCTTCGAGATGCGCTGAGCGCCCGTGTGAAGGTCCCCGTCGCGATCGGCAGCGATCGAACGGGGAGCGCGCTTGCGGAGCAGTGGCTCGGTGCGGCGCGCGGCGCGTCGGACATCATCTTTCTCGCGATTGGCACTGGCATCGGCGCGGGGATCATCGCGGGAGGACACCCGATCGAAGGCGCTCACGGCATCGCGGGCGCGGTCGGATGGATGACGGTAGGCAGTCGATGGACGCCGGCGTACGCCGAGCGCGGCGGATGGGAGACGGAAGCCGCAGGCCCGGCAATCGCGCGGCGCGCAGGCATGTCACGAGCCGAGGACGTCGCCGTCAGCGCCCGGAACGGCGACACGACCGCACAGGAGGCGCTCCGCACGACCGCTGAGTACCTCGGTCTCGGCATCGCGAATCTGATCGCGGCGTTCGACCCTGAGATCGTGGTTCTCGGCGGCGGCGTCATGGAAGCGGGCGATCTGCTCGTCGATCGCGTCCGCGCACACGCGCTCGCGTGGACGCAGCCCATCGCTGCCGGGCACGTGCGCATCGAGCGCACTACACTGGGCGAGGACGCGGGACTGCTCGGCGCCGCACGGCTCGCCTGGCTGGCGACTCGCCACGGCCCCTAGCGCGCAACTTCGGCCGCGGACTCACGCGGACGACGCGGACTTTTCTCGTGGACGTTTCTCGTAGCGCGCAACTTCAGTTGCGCGGATCCGTGGATCAAGGAGTGACCTTCATGTCGGCAACTGCCTATGCGGAGCGAATCGCGAGCGTGCTGGACGCGATCACAAACACCCAGATGACCCGGATCGAAGCCGCGGGAGAACGGCTCGCCGAGACAATCGCGGCCGGCCGCCGCGCGTATCTGTTCGGCAGCGGCCACTCCGTGATTCCCGTGATGGACGTGTTCCCGCGCTACGGCAGCTTCGTCGGGTTCTTTCCACTCTACGATCCCCGCCTCATGTGGCACAACGTCGTCGGGCCTGGGGGCGCGCGGGAATTGCTCTGGCTCGAGCGCCGCGAGGGCTACATCGCGAACTTCCTTCAGAGATTCGCGTTGGGGGCTGCCGACTGCATGATCGTCTTCTCGCACGGCGGCCTCAACGCGGCCCCCATCGAGGCGGCGTTGTACGCGAAAGCGCGCGGCCTCACCGTCATCACGGTGTCATCGCTGGCGAATGCCAAGGCCGCGACCGCCACCCATTCGAGCGGCCGGGCGCTGAGCGACATCGGCGACATCGCGCTCGACAACTGCGTCCCGCCCGAGGATGCGCTCGTGGACATCGGCACGCCGGAGCGCGTCGCCGCCGGCTCGACGATCGCCGCGGTGTTCCTCGCGATGGCGCTCGTCGCCGAAACCGGGGCGCGGCTGAAATCGCGCGGAATCCAGCCGCACACCTTCGTGTCGCCGAACGTGCCGGGAATCGCGAAGGACCACAACCTCCGCGTCTTCGACGACTACACCGCAAAGCTCTTCGAACGTTCTCCGCTCGATCATGCCCGCGCCTGACCGCGAGCGCATCCGGCTGCTCAGCGCCGCAGCGTACGCCGGCATGCTCGTGTTCGGTGTGGTCATGGCATTGATCGGCGCGATACTTCCGCCGCTCGCCGGCCGTCTCGCGTTCGACGTCGCTGACATCGGGATGCTGTTCCTGGTCATGAATGCCGCGATGCTCACGACGAGCCTGCTCATCGGGCTCGCGATGGATCGTTTCGGCATGAAGGCCCCGCTCGCAATTGGCTGTCTCCTCGTTGCCGCGGCGCTCGTCATCATCGCGCGGGCCGGCGCGTTCGCGGATCTCATCCCCGCAGTCCTGCTGCTCGGCATCGGCGGCAGCGCGCTGAACGGCTCGACGAACACGCTCGTCGCCGACCTGCACGACGATCCGGACCGGAAGAACTCGGCGCTCAACGTGCTCGGGATCTTCTTCGGCTTCGGCGCACTGCTGCTGCCATTCTCGGTCGGCGCGCTGCTGGTGCGCTTTCCGATCGGCGCGCTGCTGCTCGCGGCCGCACTCTTGTGCGCGGCCGCCGGCGTGTTCGCTGCAAGCCTCAGGTTCCCCGCAGCCAAACAGTCGCAGCGCATGCCTGTGGCGGAGGTCCCGCGCTTCCTGCGCCATCCGCTCGTGCTCGCGCTGGCATTCCTGCTGTTCTGCGAATCGGGCGTGGAGTTCACGGTCGGCGGCTTCGTGTCGAGCTACCTGGTGCGCGACATGCGGACCTCGGTGTCGCTGGCGTCAATGGCGCTCGCCGCGTATTGGGGGGCGATCATGGTGGCGCGGATCGCGTTGAGCCGGTATGCAACGGGGGTCGATCCGTTTGCCGTGCTGACGTACTCGGCGGCAGGCGCGCTCGGCGGCGCCGCGATCGCGCTCGCCGCAGCGACGCCTGGAGTGGTGGCGATTGGCATCACCATCATCGGCGCGTCGCTCGCAGGCATCTACCCCGCCACGCTTGCGATTGCCGGCACGCGCTTTCGATCGCATTCCGGCACGGTGTTCGGACTGCTGTTCGCGATCGCGCTCGTGGGCGGCATGACCGTGCCATGGGTTGCCGGCCAGCTCGCCGCTACCGCCGGTCTGCGATCGATCTTCGGGGTCGTCATCGTGGCCTACGCGCTCGTGATCGTCTCGAGCCGCGTGGCCCACAGGAGATCAGGAGATCACGAGTTGATCACAGGAGAGCAGGAGACCAGGAGTCGGTGAGCGCATTCAAGAGCGGATCACAGGAGACCAGAAGATCAAGAGCACAATTTTATTCCTCCTGATCTCTTGATCTCCTGTTAGCCTCTCCTGATCTCCTGATCTCCTGTGATCCAAAGGACATCGATGACAAAAACATGGCGTGTGGGCATCGCGGGGCTCGGTCACTGGTATTCGGCGTTCAACCTGGCGCGGTCGCTGCCGGAGTATCCGCGCGCCGAGCTGGTCGCTGTCGCGTGGCACCACCCGCAGCAACTCGCCGCGTTCTCGCAGAGGTTCGGCGTCGAGGGCTGTCGCGGTTACGCAGAGCTCCTCGGGCGAGAAGACATCGACATCATCCACATCGCCTCGCCCGTGTCGGAGATTCACGACCTGGCGATTGCCGCCGCGCGCGCGGGCAAGCACATGATCCTCGGCAAGCCGATGGCCATGACGATCGCCGAAGCGGATCGGATGGTCGCGGCCGTCGAACGCTCCGGCGTCGTCTGCTTTCCGTTTCAGGGAATCATGCGGCTGCGCGCCGCCGAGCTGAAGGCGCGCAT
>JAICSD010000113.1 GCA_025937075.1 Vicinamibacteria bacterium
CGATGAGGCTACGCCCGCGGAGCGGTTTGCCGCGACCCGCGCACCCTCGTCGTCACGCCTCGATCTCAACCTGGCAACCGGCGAAATCCGTTCGATCCTGTGGGCGACCGGCTTTCGTCCCGACTACTCGTGGCTGCACGTTCCCGTCGTCGATCGCAAAGGTCAGCTGCAACACGACGGCGGGGTCGTCGACGCGCCCGGCCTTTACGCGATCGGCCTGCCGGTCCTCAGACGCCGAAAATCGACGTTCATCCACGGCGCCGAAGACGACGCACGCGACATCGTCGCGCACCTCGCGGCGTACCTCGATTGCCAGAGTTGATCACAGGAGTTCAGGAGATCAGGAGACTAATACATTAGATCTCCTGGTCTCCTGATCTCTTGTGATTTCTCCTGATCTCCTGGCCTCCTGTGCTCTCTCCTGATCTCCTGGCCTCCTGTGCTCTCTCCTGATCTCCTGGCCTCCTGTGCTCTCTCCTGGTCTCCTGATCTCTTGTGATCAGTTGCCCACGATCGTGCCAAACAGCCCGTGACTCTCGTCGTCGGGACCGGCCGTGAAGAACAGCGTATTGGTCGGACCGTTGTTCGGGGCGCCCTTACCGAACTGCAGCGCCCAGAGCCCATCGATCACGAGCCGCTTGTGATCGCTCGTGCGGAGCTGACCGGCGAACTCGAATTTCCCGTCCTTTTTCGACTCGAATGCGTTGATCCGGCCGTCGCCGAAATTGCCGATCAGCAGGTCGCCGCTGAACGCGCCGAAGTTCGACGGCGCCAGCGCGATCCCCCATGGCGAGTTCAGCTGCCCGTGCTGGGCGACGCGACCGAGCAGCATGCCGCTCGTGTCGAATACGTCGACGAACCCGTGTCCCTGGCCCGCCACATCGTCCTCGCCCTCGTCGTCCTGCTTCGCGTAGGTGACGACGATCCGCCCTTCGACATTCTGGATACCGAATGGCGCGTAATCGCCGGGAATCTTCGGGTCCACGAACGCGCCGTCGATCGTGACCGGATTGAAGCTGGCGTCGAAGATATCGACGCGCCGGTTGTGGAAATCGGTTGCGTAGAGAAAGTCGCCACCGGATGTCGACGCGATGGCAAGCCCCTTGTAAATCGCGCCGGGGCTCGTCGCGCCGAGCACCGCCGCCGCCGAGATCGAAGGGTTCCACCCGAGGATCGTCCCTTCCTCCGTCGAGAAGATGAAGCGCGCAGCGGCCGACGTGGTGCCGTTCGTGACCTCGAAACTGCTTCCGGTATTCGCCACGGCTCCGGTCGGAGCGTTTTTCACGTCAACGGTCAGTGGCACTTTCGAGCCGTCCGCACGATACAGTGTGGAGACGTTCGTGCCGTTGTCCGCGACCCACCAGGGCGACGTATCGGTGGACGTGAGCCCCCACGCGTTGACGAGGTTCGTGTCCTGGAGCGCCGCTACGCCTGCCTCATCCGAGACGAGGTACGTGGCCGTGTACGAGTTGTCCTCTGCAGCGGGAAGCGAGACGGAGAGGATCGCGGCCCCGAGGATTGCGGCCGCCGCGAGTTTCACGACGGCTCCGACGCGAGTGTTCTGCATCATCCCTCCTTATAAGAATGACCGGTGCGGAACGTGCGGCCGAGCAAGCCAGGAGCCACGGCGGATCCTCCCACGCGGCCGGAATTCGCCCGAAAATCGATAGAGATGCTCGACGGCGTCACGGACACCACACGCACGACGAAAGCGGTTGACGAACGGCGTAAGCCACGCAGCCGGCGCGCCTGGGCATTCGCAGGTCTGGTCGCCATCACCCTCGGCATTGCGGGGGCGCTCGGATGGGGGCATTGGATGCATGCAAAGCCTCGCCCCCTCGAGCCCAACTGGATCGCAACCACGACCGTTCTCGCGGGCGACGGACGCGACGGCTGGAGAGACGGCCGAGCCGACGAGTCGCGCTTCTCGGATCCCTTCGGCGTCGCGGTCGGACCGGACGGCACGGTCTACGTCAGCGATGCCGGGGAGGCGCAGCGCATTCGAGCCATCTCACCTGATGGACTCGTGCGCACCATCGCGGGCAGCACGCGCGGGTTCGCCGACGGCCTCGGGTCAACGGCGCGCTTCGACACGCCGTCGGGGATTGCCATCGACCCGCGCGGAGCGCTCTACGTCGCGGATACCGGCAACAACGCCATCCGCCGGATCGATGCCAACGGCGAGGTCTCCACGATTGCCGGCGATACGGTGCCCGGGTATCGCGATGGGCCGGGCGCGACGGCGCGGTTCAACGGGCCCGCCGGGATCGCGATCGATCGCACCGGGCGGATCGTCGTCGCCGACACGTACAACGATCGCATTCGCGTCATCGACACCAACGGCACCGTCCGAACGCTCGCAGGGGGAGAGCCGGGCTTCGCGGACGGCCCCGGCGCAGCCGCGCGTTTTCAGACACCGTGCGCGGTCGCGGTGGATGCTCAGGGAAATATTCACATCGCCGACACGGGCAACAGCGCGCTGCGCGTGCTCGACCCGGCCGGCCGCGTGACGACGACCGCCATCGAGGAGGGCTCGATCGCGCCGATCGGGATGGCCGTGGCGCGGGATGGCAGCCGCTACATCACGGACGAGCGTGGCCGCCTGTTCGAACTGTCGGCGACGGGCGCGCTGCGGACGATCGCGGGCTCCACACCAGGCTTTCGGAACGGCGATGGGACGGACGTACGATTTCGCAGCCCTGCCGGCGTCGCGCTCATGTCGCCTGGCCGCCTCGTCGTTGCGGACGCGGGAAACGCGCTCGTTCGGTTGGTCGCCGCTCGGGAACGTCTCGAGTTCAGCCCGCCTCCGCCACCGCTCATCGCGCCGGCATTCGACGTGGAACGCTTTGCGATGACGCCGCTGCTCTGGCCCATCGCGCCGATGGAAGGACCTTTCGAGGTCGCAGGCACGAGCGGAGAGGCGCGCGGCGTCGAAGGCGCGGAGCGCTTTCATGCCGGCATAGACGTGCGCGCCCATGAGGGCACGCCGGTGTCCGCCGTTCGCGACGGCGTCGTCGCGAGCGCGATTGCCGCGAACGGCTTCGGGACGTTGACGGAATCGGTCCGCATCGGGCCAGTCGCGTACGTGCACATTCGCGTTGGACGATCGCGGTCGAACGAGCCGCTTCCGGACGCGCGCTTCGCGCCCGTATACGACGCCGCGCACGCGCTCGTGAGCATGCGGGTGAAGCGCGGAGCGCGCTTCGCCGCCGGGGAAATGATCGGCAGCGTGAACCACTTCAACCACGTGCACCTGAACGTCGGCTGGCCCGGCGAGGAGCTGAACCCCCTCGCGTTCCGGCTCGTGCGCTTCGAGGATCACGTGCCGCCGACGATTGCGCGCGTGCGGCTGCTCGATGAACAGGGACAGCCGATCTCGGAGCGGAAGCGCGGCCGGTTCGTCGTACGCGGCCGCGTTCAGATCGTGGTGGATGCCTGGGACACCGCGGACGGCAACAAGCCGGGACGCAGGCTGGGCGTGTACGAGATGGGTTATCAAGTGCTGGATCGGTCCGGAAAGGCGGCGGCGGGATTCGAGAAACCGCGTGAGACGCTGCGCTTCGACCGCATCGTTGCCGATCCCGCGACCGTCAGGACGGTTTACGCGCCCGGCAGCGGCATCCCCTTCTACGGGCAGCGCCGCACGCGATTCCTGTACATCGTCTCCAACACGTTCCGCGACGGCGTCGCGGCACACGGCATGTGGGATGTGACGACGCTGGCCCCGGGCGATTACACGCTGCGCATTCGGGCGGCCGACATCAACGGAAACGTAGCGGTGAAGAACCGCGATGTGCGCGTGACCGTGTCGCCGTAGGCGCGCGGTTCACCATCGCTTGTGAAACCGCCTCCCAGCGCGGAGAGTAAAGGGAATGTCGTCGCGATCGTGGCGAAGCCCGTCGAGCATTGTCATTCTCACCGGACGGCGCATCCTCAGCTCCTGCATCCGGCCGCGCATGACTTCCCTGCCCTGCGGCGTCAGGCTCAGCGTGCGGTACTTGTCCGTCGACACGGCGATCAGTCCCGCGGAAATCGCGGCGGTGATCCACCCGTGAAGGGTGTCTGACGTTTCGTGACGCAGCAGACCCGTCGTCGACAGCGACGCCAGCGCCGGAGGCAGGTCTTTCGTGTGCCCCAGCAGCATCGCGATGATCCGCTGGCGTCCGTAGCGCTCGCCGGCTCGCGCGATGCCGGAGAGAATCTTGCGCACGTACTCTCGCTCGAATGGATCGATGGCGTCGGGCCGACAGTTGCCGCATGCGTTACACGGTTCACGCGCGGCAGGATCTCCGAAGTAGCGAAGGATGGTCGCGCGAAGGCAGGCAGACGTATCCGCGTAATCGGTCATTCGTTGGAGCTTCTTGTGTTCGAGCTCCTTGCGGCGCGCAACCTCTTCCGGATCGAGGGCCGCTGTTCTGCGGGCGGGCTTGTCCCGCCGCGGACTGTCGATGAGAAACTGACGCGTGAGCACGTCGCCGTGGTCCCACAACAGCGTTGCCGTCGCGGGCCGCCCGGCGCGGCCCGCGCGACCGATCTCCTGGTAGTACGCTTCGACGGATCCAGGAATCGCGTAGTGGACGACCGCATCCACGTCTGGACGATCGATTCCCATGCCGAACGCATTCGTCGCGCACACGACCGGCAGTGAACCCGAGGCGAACGCGTCCTGCACGCGGGTGCGCTCTTCGTCCTTCAGACCGGCGTGGTACGCGGCGGCCTGGACGCCTGCCGCCTGCAAGTACGCCGCGGCGCCTTCGGTGCTCTTCCTCGTCGCGGCATAGACGAGCACGCGGCGTCCACGCACGAGTCCTGGCAGCCGATCGTTCTTGTCTTCCTCCCCCTCGACGCACTCGACGCGGAGATAGATGTTGGGGCGATCGAACCCTGCCACGAGGACCTGCGGCTCCTCGAGGCCGAGCAGCGCGACGATGTCGTCGCGGACTTCGGGCGTGGCCGTCGCGGTGAACGCCGCGATCGGTGGACGTCCCGACGCGCGATCGCTCGCGCGGCAGCACGCGGCCGCCGCACGCAACCGCCGGTAGTCAGGACGAAAGTCGTGGCCCCATTCGGAAACGCAGTGAGCTTCGTCCACCACGAAGCGCGCCACGGGTATCCTGGCGAGCAGCTGAACGAATCGATCGGATGCGAAGCGTTCGGGCGCGACGTAAAGGAGCCGCAGGCGTCCTGCCTGCGCGGCGCGCAGCACGTCGCTGCGAACATCCGCGGACAGCATCGAGTGGACGGCGCCGGACGGAATGCCGCGGCGATTCAGCTCGTCAACCTGATCCTTCATCAAGGAGATCAGCGGCGACACGACGAGCGTCGTACCGGGCAGCATGACCGCGGGTAACTGATAGCCGAGCGACTTGCCGGAGCCGGTCGGCATGACCGCAAGCACATCGCGTCCGCCGAGCACGGCGGCGACAATCTGCTCCTGGCCTTCCCGGAATCCCGGATGCCCGAACTGCGCCCGCAGCATCGCCAGCGCTTCACCACTCGAACGTCCCGCGATGCTCATGCACACCGACGATGGCATCGTCGGTCGGGAAGGTCAATATGGCAATTTCTGCAACAGGTGCCCGACGTGTGATCCCGGCGAGCCGTATCGCCCGCTGATAGAATGGCCGCCCCGTTCAAGAAATGATGAAGCCAGCCGCAGGTAGCGAGGTCGCCGTACCGGACGCCCTCACGGAAAGAGCGGTGACCGGACGCTGGTGGCTCGTTGCGCTGCTCACCAGCGGTATGACGTTCTGCTACGCCCAGCGCGGCACGCTGTCCGTCGCCGCACCCTTCATGATCCGGCAGCTCGACATCAATACCGAGACGATGGGGCTCATGCTGTCGGCGTTTTCCTGGTGCTATTGCTTCATGCAAGTGCCGTCGGGCTGGGTGGTGGACCGCTTCGGCGTACGTCGAGCGTACGCGGCCGGCTTTGGACTGTGGTCGATTGCGTGCGCGCTGACAGGCACGTTTCGAAACATCGCGGCCATCATGTTCTTCCGGATCACGATGGGCGTGGGCCAATCCGTTGCCTTCCCCGCGAGCGCCCGAACGGTCGCGAACTGGTTTCCCGACAACGAGCGCGGCCTCGTCAATTCGAGTTACCTGATCGGCGTCCGGCTCGGACAGGCCCTGATCAACGCGGTCGGTGTCGGATTGATTGCGATCTACGGCTGGCGGATGTTCTTTCTCGTCAGCGGTCTTGCGCCGATGGTGTGGATCCTCCCCTGGATGATCGTGCTGCGCCGTTGGGAATCGCCGGGATCCTCGATGACCCCTTCGCGGTCGTCGTCCCGCTTCACGTTCGCTTCGAGCTTCGGTCTGCTGCGGCATCCGACGGTCCTGGGAACGGCCCTCGGGTTTTTCGCATTCGACTACGTCTGGTTCGTGTTCGTGTACTGGCTGCCCGGTTATCTTCGGCTCGAACGGCACTTTACTCCAGCGCAGATGGCGTTTCATGCCTCCGTGCCGTTCCTCGTGATGTCGATCGTTATCGTGTTCTCCGGCCTTGCCAGCGATCGCCTGATTGCGGCCGGCTTTCACGAGCGGCGCGTGCGCAAGACTTTCATCGCGATCGGTTTCGGGATCGCGCTCGCGATCGTCCCTGCCGGATTGGTCCACGACAACGGAACGTCGGTGTGGCTGCTGTCGACGTCACTGTGCGGGCTGGGGCTCGCCGTCCCGAATACGTGGAGCCTCACGCAGGCATGCTGTACGAAGCGCGTGGTGGGCACGGTGTCGGGCATTCAGAATTTCGGCGGCAACGTCGGCGGTATCGTCGCGCCGTGGCTGACCGGCGCGATTGCGTACCGGACCGGCTCGTTCGCCTCAGCGTTCGTTCTCTGCGGCTTCATCCTCGTCGCGGGCGCGCTTGCCTACTGGCTGCTGATGAACGACGTCGTCGATTCTCCTGAGGCCGCCTGATGCTTCCCTCCCGTCTGTTGCTCATCCGTCAACGCTTTCCCGATCGACGCCTTGCGGACGTTCGAGGCGAGGCGCGCCGCCAACTCGAGGCCAGCGGCTTCGCGTTCCGGCTGCAACCCGGTTCACGCGTGGCGATCGGCGTCGGCAGCCGCGGCATCGCCAACATCGACGCGATCGTCGGCACGGCCGTTCAATACTGGCGCGAGCACGGAATGGCGCCATTCGTTTTTCCCGCCATGGGAAGCCACGGCGCGGCGACGCCGGAAGGGCAGGCAGATGTGCTCGCGCGTTTCGGCATCACGCACGCGTCGATGGGCTGCCCAATCGTCAGCCAGCCGGACGTGGTCTCCCTCGGGAGAACGGACGAGGGGATCGAAGTCTTCATGGATGCCGCCGCGTGCGCGTCCGACGTGGTGATGATCGTGGGGCGCGTGAAGTGGCACACGAGCTTCGAGGGGCGGCTCGAGAGCGGGCTCATGAAGATGACGGCGATCGGGCTCGGCAAGTTTGCCGGCGCGCAGAACTACCATACGCATGCCCAGACGCTGGGGCTCGAGCACGTGATCCGCTCGGCGGGCCGGCGGGTGCTGCACACGCAGAAGATGATCGGAGGCCTGGCCATCGTCGAGGATGCGCACCACAACACCGCAAAGATCGAGGCCGTGTCTGCCGATTGCATGGAACACCGCGACGAAGAGAACCTCGCGCTCGCGAAGTCCTGGATGCCCACGCTGCCATGCAACGTCGATGTCCTCATCGTCGATCGCATGGGCAAGAACATCAGCGGCACCGGCATGGACGCCAAGGTCGTCAACCGGGGGCCGATCGGAGAATACAACCCGTGGACGGGCGTACCCTCGGTCGGCCGGCTGTTCGTCCGCGCGCTCGATCCGCTGACGCACGGAAACGCGCTCGGGATCGGGCTGGGAGACATCACGACCGATCGCCTCGTGGAGGCGATCGATTGGAACGCGACGAGAATCAACGCCCTCAGCTCGCGGACGCCTTCACGGATCCGCGTCCCCGCGCATTTTCCCGCCGATCGCGATTGTCTGGAATGGATCGGCCCTACTGCCGGCCGGATCGATGCGGCCGACGTGACCTATGGATGGATTCGAAACACGCTGGAGCTCGATCGCGTCGCGCTGAGTGACAATCTGCGCGGGCAGATCGACAGGACACCGCTCGTCGAGATCGAACGGGAAATCGACGTGCCCTGGGACGCACACGGCAACCTCGTGAGCCCGTTCGAATGACCGCCGCCGCCCCTATCGCCCGCTCATGAGCGTTCGCCAGTTGGCGATTACCGCGAGCGGCACGCCCTGATCGATCGTGCGCTCGAGCAACATCACCCGGCCGTCCGCCGACACATCGAAGGGCGATCGGGCGACCGGCATCAGGTTGATTTCGGCGAACATGCGCGGAGGATCGCTTTCGAACCCCGCGGCGCCGACCCGAACGTCCGACCGCATGATGCTGCGGTCATCGAGCGACGCGAACAACAGCGCGCGTCCGTCGCCGCTCCAGCGCGGGCGGCTGCCGCCCTGCGTCGAGACCTGCCACCTCGGCGCCGTCGCCGCGGCTACGTCGTTCCGCGAATTCGGGAACGGCGTGACGTAGACCTCGGGTCTCCCGGACTGCGAGGACTCGAACGCCAGCCAGCGTTCGTCCGGTGAGATGGCGGGGTTGGTCTCGATGGCCGACGACTGCTCGCCCATCCCGCCCTTGCCGAGTGGCGACGTGATCTCATACGGACCAAGACGCGTTCCGCTCGTCAGCGACATCAACTTACAGCCTGCGCAGCTCTTCGACGCCGCAGGTGAGCCGCGGCCGTACGGGATCGCTGATGTCCAGTTGATCCCAGCGCGCGACGTAGCCGCCGCCGCGGCGTCCGAACAGCAGCTTCAGTCCGACGCCCAGGCGTTCGAGCAGGCCCGCGGCGCCGATCACGTAATCGACGACGATCCAGTCGCGCCCCTGCTTCTCTGCGCGGAACTCCTCCAGCCGTCCCATGGGCTGATTGTTGCGCGCGAGGACCTGACGTCCGAGCATTCGCTCGACACGCAGGTCGGCGCCGGTCGTGTCGTGCCCGGTGTTTACGTCTTCGGGCTTCATGACGACCACGGGAGGGCGGCTACCCAGCGGCGAAGCCGCTTTTCAAGAGTGGCCGCGGAGGTCTCGCCGAATGCGAGATCGACTTTGACGTGATCGTCGACGCCGAGCACATTTCGGAATGGAATGCGCAGCGGCCGTCCCTCGCCGATGCCGAGCGCAAGCTCGAGCCCTGCGATCCAGCGACCGAGCAGCGGGTGAATGCGATGGCCGAGGACGGCAGGGCCGATCTCGATCGCCGCCACCCGGGGCGGCCGGCCGCCGGCGGCGTGCAGCACCATCCCGTCCACGCGCCCCGTGTCGCGCCCGTTGCGGTCGACCACCTTCTTGTCCAGGACATCTCGAATGAGGTCCACGTCAGCCCCCAAGCAGTTCGAGCGGAATGACGACGAGCGCAAGCAGTGCGCCGAGCACTGTGAGCGCCGCGAGAAACGCGTTGCCGATCGCGCCGCTCGTGTGATCCTTCACGTACTTCGGGTCATTCATGAGCACCAGGAACGGCAGCACCACGAACGGCATGATGACCACGGTGAGCGCGACCGACAGCATCGTCAGGCGCAGCGGATCGAAGCCAATGATGCCCAGGACGAGCCCGGCGAGGAGAACGACGGTGAATGCGCACGTGAACCGCGCGACGTCCCGCCGCGGCCGGTTCGCGCCCCAGGACCAGCCGAACACCTGCGCAAAGAGGTAGCCGGCGTTGAGCGCAATCTCCACCGCCGCGCCGAAACACCCGATGCCGAGCGACACGGCGAAGAGCGTGATGGCCCATCGCCCGAACACCGGCACCAACATGAGTGCGGCCTGATCGTACGAGTCCACGAGAATGTGCTTCGGGCCGAGCACCATCGCGGCGGTCACGAGAAGACCCATCGAGACGCCGCCGCCGAAGCACATGCCGACGTAGGCGGTGGTGCGGTTCACCCAGAGCTCGCGCTCCGTGAGCTTCTCCTCGACCGTGCCAGAGGCATAGAAGTTGAGGAGATACGGGCTGACGGTCGCGCCGAGGATGCTGACGGCGAGGAACGCGTAGCGCGTGTCATGGTGCGCTGGCAGCGTCGGGACGAGCGATGAAGCAAGATCCGCGACGTGCGGCCGCAGTTCCCACGCGGCGAGCACGAAACACAGGGTGATGAGCCCCAGAAGGCCCACGCCGTACTCGATGACCCCGAAGCCGCTCGCCCAGAGCACGATCCACGCAAGCACCACGATGGGGAGGATCCACCATTGAAATCCGATCCCCGTGAGCAGCTTGACCGCGATCGCCGCGCCGCCGATTTCGGCCGCGAGCAGCAGCACGTCGATCGCAAGCTCCGCGACGAGCGGAACCATCTGGAAGTGGATCCCGAACCGTTCGCGGACGGCGGCGGCGAGCGATTGCTTGCTCACCGCAGCCAGCCTCCCCGACATCTCCACCAGCATCGCCAGCATGACCGTCGCCGCGGCAATCGCCCACAGCAGCTGGAACCCGAACTCCGATCCAGCCTGCGCCGCGGTCGAAATCGAACCGACCTCGACGAAGCCGCCGATGCTCGTCACGATGCCGAGAATGAGATCGACGATGGCGCTCATGTCGACGGTCTGATCGGAATGCTTGCGAGACGGCGGCGCACGGCAGCCGCGTCCCCGGCCCGCACGTCCTGTCGCATCCCGGCAATCAGGCGTGCGAGCGACTCCGCGGCATGCGACAACGCCGCCCCGCGCGGATCGCTCAGCGCCTCGGGAGACGACGCCAGGGTCGTGCGCTCCTGCTCGACGATTCCG
>JAICSD010000458.1 GCA_025937075.1 Vicinamibacteria bacterium
CGGCCAGCGATCGGCGCGCGGGCGCGCGGCACATCGCGATCGGCCGCCTCGAGCAGTTGTACCCGCTGCCGATGCGCGAGCTGCGCACGATGCTGGACGGCTACGCCGCGGCGGAGGAGGTCGTCTGGGTGCAGGAAGAGCCGGAGAACATGGGCGCGTGGGAGTTCGTCCGGCTCCCGTTGAGCGATGTGGCCGGGGGACGGCCGGTTCGCTGCATCGCGCGGCCGCGGAGCGCGAGCCCTGCCGAAGGATCGGCGGCGCGGCACGCGCGCCAGCAGCGCGCGCTCGTCGAGGCCGCGCTGGCGCCTGCGCGCTCGCCGAAGGATCGCGCCACGGTGGGCGTCAAGCCGGCGCCGGAGCAGGTCGCCGGGTAGCCCAAGTGTCGGGCACCTCTTTTGAGAGAGGTGCTTCCGCGTACAGCGCCGCATTCACACAGACCGCATATGTCATCGAACATCCTCGTTCCCGAAGTCGGCGAATCGATCGTCGACGCGCGCGTCGCGAAATGGCTGAAGAAGGAAGGCGACGTCGTCGCCGCGGGCGATCCGCTCGTGGAGCTGGAAACGGACAAAATCGATCTCGAGGTGGCAGCACCACAGGCGGGCGTGCTCAGCCGCATCGCGCATCAGGACGGCGCTGACGTCAAGGTCGGCGAGGTGCTTGGCGTCATCGACGAGAGCGCCGCCGCGGCGTCGAAGCCCTCCGCCGCCGCGCCCCCTCCGCACGCTGCAGGACCAACACCCGCCGCGCCATCGTCGGCGACCGATCGCACGCGGGCGACACCAGCGGCGCGCAAGGCCGCCCAGCAGAACGAGGTGAACTTGTCGCAGGTGCGTGGCAGCGGCGATGCCGGACGCGTGATGCGGCGCGACGTCGAGTCCGCCTCCGCTGCGGCGAAGCAGCCCGAGGCCGCGCAGGCGCCGACGCGCAGCGGTGACGGACGTCCGGCCGCGCCCGCACTCGCACCCGAACCCGTGGCGCCGGCAGGCCAGAAGGCAAAGCCCGCGCCACCCGTGTCCGAAGCGGTTCGGCGTCCGGAATCGGAGCGGACCGAGGAACGCGTTCGCATGTCGAAGCGGCGCGCCACGATCGCGCGTCGCCTCGTCGAGGCGCAGAGCACCGCCGCCATGCTCACGACCTTCAACGAGGTCGACATGTCGGCCGTGATGGCACTGCGCGAGCGTCACAAGCAGACGTTCAAGGACCGCTACGGCGTGGGCCTCGGCGTGTCGTCGTTCTTCGTCAAGGCCGCCATCGGCGCGCTCAGGGCCTTCCCCCGGATCAACGCAGAGATCCAGGGGGACGAGATGGTGCTGAAGCACTATTACGACATCGGGATCGCCGTCGGTGCCAGCGAAGGGCTCGTCGTCCCGGTGCTGCGCGACGCGGATCGCATGACGTTTGCGGGGATCGAACAGAAGATCCGCGCGTTCGCGAAGGCTGCCGAGGACGGGACGCTGTCGCTGGCGGATCTGAAGGGCGGCACGTTCACCATCACCAACGGCGGCGTCTTCGGATCCCTCCTGAGCACGCCGATCATCAACCCGCCGCAGGTCGGGATCCTCGGGCTGCACGCCATCAAGGATCGCGCGGTCGCGATCGACGGCCAGGTCGCCGTGCGGCCGATGATGTACGTCGCGCTCACCTACGACCACCGCATCGTCGACGGCTCGGAGGCCGTACGGTTCCTCGTGCGCGTCAAGGAACTGATTGAAGATCCGGGCGCGTTGCTCTTGGAATGAGTGGTTCTCCGGTTCTAAGGTTCTGCCGGTTCTACTGGCTCTCGAGGGTTCGATCGCGTCGAGCGCAATTGCGATCCAGATTCTCGTCAGGATCAGTTACTTTCTGCGATACTGTTGGGCAAGAACCGTAGAACCCGTAGAACCCCAGAACCTGTAGAACCTCTCGAGCGTGGCCGCAACCTATACCGCCAAAGACATTACCGTCCTCGAAGGCCTGGAACCAGTCCGCAAGCGCCCCGGTATGTACATCGGCGGCGTGGGCAGCGCCGGCCTGCACCATCTCGTCTGGGAGATCCTCGACAACGCGATCGACGAGGCGATGAACGGCTACGCCTCGAACATCCGCGTCACGCTGCACGACGACGAAGCGTCGATCACGATCGAAGACGACGGACGCGGGATCCCGGTCGACAAGCATCCGAAGACGAAGAAGAGCGCGCTCGAAGTGATCTTCACGACGCTCCATGCGGGCGGCAAGTTCGAGGCGGGCAACTACAAGACCGCCGGCGGCCTGCACGGGGTCGGCGCGAGCGTCGTCAACGCGCTGTCGAAGGAATTGGTCGCGACGGTCAAGCGCGATGGCGCGAGCTGGGAGCAGCGCTTCAAGCAGGGTGTCCCGGTTGGCACCCTCAAGAAGCTCGGACCTGCGCGTGGCAGCGGGACGACGGTGTTCTTCCGGCCGGACACGACGATCTTTCCAAAGATCGAATTCGATGCCGCGGTCATCAAGGAGCGGCTCGAGGTCTCCAGCTATCTGCACAAGGGTGTCCGGATCGCGTTCGAGGACGAATCGAAGGGCGAGAAAACCGTCTTCCAGCATCAAGAAGGGCTCGCCGACTACCTGAAGAAGATTCTGAGGGAGCGCAGCGCGGCGCCCGTGCACGAGGCGCCGTTCACCGCCGCGCGCGAGAACGACGACAGCGGCATCCGTCTGGAGCTGGCGTTGCAGTGGACGCAGTCCACGGACGAGCACGTGCGCAGCTACGTCAATGGGATCCCGACGGACTCGGGCGGCACGCACGAGAACGGCTTCCGTGCCGGCCTCGGCAAGGCGGTGCGCAACTTCATCGACACGCACAACCTGTCGCCGAAGGGCGCGACGCTGACGGCGGAGGACATCCGTGAGGGGCTCGTCGCGGTCCTCAGCGTGTTCCTGCAGGAGCCGCAGTTCCAGGGCCAGACGAAGGATCGCCTGAACAATCCTGAAGCGATGGCGGCAGTCGATTCGCAGGTGCGTCCTGCCCTCGAGCACTGGCTGAACACCAATATCTCCGTGGCGGAGTCGATCGTCGCGCGCATCATCCTTGCGGCGCGGGCACGCGAGGCCAGCCGGGCGGCGCAACAGGAAGTCGCGCGCAAGACGGCAACCTCCAACCGCCTCACGCTTCCCGGAAAACTGAGCGACTGCACAGCGCCGGGACGCGAGGACAGCGAGCTGTTCGTCGTCGAAGGGGATTCCGCCGGCGGCTCCGCGAAGCAGGGACGCGACCGCACGCGCCAGGCGATTCTTCCGCTGCGCGGCAAAGTGCTCAACACGGAGAGCGCGTCGCTCGCGAAGGTGCTCGAGAACAAGGAGCTGTCGGATCTCGTGACCGCGCTCGGCTGCGGTCTCGGGAAGAGCTTCGATCTCGCGCGGCTCCGGTACGGAAAGGTCATCATCCTCGCCGACGCCGACTCGGACGGCAATCACATCGCGACGCTGCTGCTGACGTTCATCTACCGGCATCTGCCGCAGTTGATGACCGCGGGCAAGGTGTTTCTCGCGCAACCGCCGCTCTACCGCATCGATATCGGCAAGGAGA
>JAICSD010000080.1 GCA_025937075.1 Vicinamibacteria bacterium
CTTGTGATGATCTCCTGATCTCCTGGTCTCCTGTAATACACTCAGCGATCGTGCCTGCGACGGAGCACTCGCTCGACATTCTCATGATCACCTCCGAGGCGCGCCCATTTGCGAAGACGGGCGGCCTCGCGGATGTGGCGGCCGCACTCCCCGCAGCGCTCGCGCGGCTCGGCCATCGAGTCACGTTGGTGCTTCCGCGATACCGCGGGATCGACGTGACGGGAACATCGGCGCAGCGCGCCGACGTGCCGTTCGGCGCAAATCGCTATCCCGTTGCGTTCTTCGAGAAGGCCATCGAGGAGAACATCCGCGTCGTCTTCATCGACGCCCCGGACCTGTACGATCGCGAAGGGCTGTACGGCGTCAACAACACCGATTACGCGGACAACGCGTTCCGCTTCGCCGTCCTGAGCCGGGGCGCGCTGGAGTTCGCGCGCCTGCGGCGCACGCGTCCGTCGGTGATTCACGCGCACGACTGGCAGGCGGGGCTCGTGCCCGTGTATCTGAAGACCGTGCTCGGCTCCGATCCGGTGCTTGGCGGCGTGCGATCCGTCTTCACGATTCACAACCTCGCGTTCCAGGGGCTCTTTTCATCGGACGTGCTGCAATGGATCGGGCTCGCGCCGGATCTCTTCCGCGTGGACGCCCTGGAGTTCTGGGGCCACGTCAGCTTCCTCAAGGGCGCCATTCACTTCGCGGACATCATCACGACCGTGAGTCCGACCTACGCGCGCGAGATCCTGACGCCCGCCTTCGGCTTCGGGTTCGAAGGGATTCTGGCCGCGCGCCGAGACCACCTCGTCGGGATCCTCAACGGGATCGATACCGCAACGTGGAATCCTGCGACCGATCCCTATCTGCCGGAGCCCTTCTCGGCTGAGGACCTGTCGGGCAAGCGAGCGGCCAAGCGAGCGTTGCTCGATACGGCTCGCGTGCCGTCCGACGATGCCACGCTGGCCCGGCCGGCAATCGGGATGATTTCCAGGTTGACGGAGCAGAAAGGGTTCGACCTGATTCAGGCCGCCTGGGATCCGCTGGTGCGGACGGGCGCGTCGTGGGTGATGCTGGGCAGCGGCGACCGCGCGTACGAGACGTTCTGGCGGGCCGCGCGCGAGCGCCACCCGGATCGGCTCGGCATCTACATCGGCTTCAACGAGCGCCTCGCTCACCTGATCGAAGGGGGCGCCGATCTATTCCTGATGCCGTCGCGCTTCGAGCCGTGCGGGTTGAATCAGATGTATAGCCTCCGTTACGGCACGCTCCCCATCGTCCGCGCCACGGGCGGGCTGGACGATACCGTCCTTGACGCGGACGCGTCGCCCGCGGGAAACGGCTTCAAATTTGCGGAGTACAGCGCCTTGGCCCTGGCGGACACGGTGCGGAGGGCCCTGGCCGCCTACCGCGACGTCCCGCGCTGGAAGAGCTTGCAGCGGAACGCCATGGCGCAGGATCACTCGTGGGACGTTTCGGCCCGGGAGTATGTCAAAGTGTACAGTGGGGTTCCTAACCGAAAGGACATCGATGGCATCCGAGAAAGTGCAGACGCTGACCGACAGCAACTTCGAACAGGCAATCAACGCCGGAACGCCGGTGCTCGTTGATTTCTGGGCGGAATGGTGCGGCCCCTGCCGGCGTCTCGCCCCGACGGTCGACGAGCTGGCCGGTGATTACGACGGGAAAATGGTCGTCGGCAAGCTGAACGTGGACGAGAACCCGAACGTCTCCGGACGCTTCAGCATTCGCGGCATCCCGACGCTGCTGCTCTTCAAGGGCGGACAAGTCGTCGAACAGGTCGTCGGCCTCGCCGACAAGGCCTCGCTGAAGAAGGTGATCGACAAGCACGTCGCCTGAACGCGCGCCGAATCACTGCTCATGCGCAACGTCATCGTCATCGGGTCGGGGCCTGCCGGACTGACGGCCGCCCTCTACGCCGCGCGCGCCAACCTGAAGCCGCTCATGATCGAGGGGCTCGAAGCCGGCGGGCAGTTGATGCTGACCACCCTGGTGGAGAACTGGCCGGGTTACCGCGACGGCATCATGGGGCCCGAGCTGATGGCCGAAATGCGCGCGCAGGCGGAGCGCTTCGGCGCGGAGATCATCCGGGGACACGTCGCGGCCGTCGAGCTGCTGCGCCACCCCTACGTCGTGAAGACTGACGATGCGGAGTACGAGTGCCGGACGCTGGTGATCGCGACGGGCGCGTCGGCGCGGCTGCTCGGACTGCCGTCGGAACGCGCGCTGATCGGGCACGGCGTGTCGACGTGCGCGACGTGCGACGGGTATTTCTTCCGTGGCAAACCGATCGCCGTCGTCGGAGGCGGGGACTCGGCGATGGAAGAGGCGATCTTCCTCACGCGTTTTGCATCGCACGTGACGGTCGTACACCGCCGCGGGACGCTGCGCGCGTCGAAGATCATGCAGGACAAAGCCTTCGCGAACCCGAAGATCTCGTTCGAGTGGAACAGCGAGGTCGAGGACGTTCGCGATACGGGCAAAGGGGAAGTCACCGCGATCGCCCTGCGCAACAACGTGACGGGGGATCGGAAGGAGATTCCGGTCGAGGGCGTGTTCGTCGCGATCGGCCACACGCCCAATACGGCGCTCTTCCGCGGACAGATCGAGACCGACTCGAACGGCTACATCCTGACGCACGCGGGCACGCGCACGAGCGTGCCCGGCGTCTTCGCCTGTGGCGACGTCCAGGATCACGTCTACCGGCAGGCAATCACCGCCGCCGGATCCGGCTGCATGGCAGCGATCGACGCTGAAAAGTATCTCGAGGGCTTGCCCCAGCACATGGGCGAGGCGCAGATGAGCGCCTAATCGATTGAAGATTGCCGACTGCAGTCTTCAATCGATCCAACCTCCGCCGAGCACAACATCTTTGTCGTAGAACACCGCAGCCTGACCTGGCGTAATCGCGGTCTGTGGATCGTCGAACGTTACCCTGACGCGATCGCCCGGCAGCGGCTGGATCGACGCTGGAGCCTCGCGATGGCGGTAGCGAATCCGCACGCTCGCATTGACGGCGCCGGACAGCCTCTCGCCAGAGATCCAGTTCACGCCTGACGCGGTCAACGTCGTGCGCTCGAGCGCCTCGCGCGGTCCGACGGTCACCGTCGCATTCCCGGCATCGATATCCACGACGTAAAGTGGAATTCCCGCGCCGGAAATCCCGAGCCCCTTCCGCTGGCCGATGGTGAAGTGGTGGACGCCCGAGTGACGCCCGAGCACGCGTCCGTCGCCATCCCGGATGGGACCGGCAGCGATCTCGGCTCGCTTCCCGACGAACCCCGCGTGCTCGCCAGGCGCGACGAAGCAGATCTCCTGGCTCTCCTCCTTCTCCGCGACGCTCAGGCCCAGACGTCGGGCCTCGTCGCGTACGGCTGCCTTGTGGAGCGCGCCGACGGGGAAGCGCGCGTGCGCGAGCTGCGCCTGCGTCAGCGTGAACAGAAAGTACGACTGATCCTTTGCGGGATCCGCGCCGCGCATCAGCCGATACTTGCCGTTTGCAGGATCGCGATCAACCTGCGCGTAATGCCCGGTGGCCACCGCCTCCGCGTCGAACGCGCTCGCGCGCTCGACCAATGACGCGAACTTCAGGTCGCCGTTGCAGTGCACGCACGGAATGGGTGTCCGTCCGGCGGCGTACTCGCGCACGAAGTCCGAGACGACGTGCTCCTCGAACTTGCGCTCGAAGTTGACGATGTAGTGCGGGATGCCGAGGGTGAGCGCGACCCGGCGCGCGTCGTGGAGGTCGTCGAGCGTGCAGCAGCGCCCGAAGCGGATCTCTCCCGTGCCGTCACGATCCGTCTTCGCGGGCTGCTCTCCTGCGATCTTGAGCGAGTGATCGTACAGCTGCATCGACAGGCCGACGACCTCGTGGCCCTCGCGCGCCAGCAGCGCTGCGGCGACCGACGAATCGACGCCGCCCGACATCGCCACGACAATGCGCATCAACGTCTTACCAGAGTTCTCAGCTTCTCGACGACGGCAGGAAGCTTCGCGACGAGCTGATCCACTTCGGCTTCCGTGTTGCCGGCGCCGAGGCTGAAGCGGATCGAGTTCTGCGTGCGATGCGACGGCAGCCCCATCGCGCGGAGGACGTGCGACGGCTCGAGCGTTCCTGACGAACACGCCGATCCCGTCGACACGGCGAACCCTTCGAGATCGAGCGCGATCAGAAGGGACTCGGCTTCCACACCGTCGAAACTGATGTTCGTCGTGTTCGGCACCCGCGGCTCGCGCGCCCCGTTGACTTGTGTCCCGGGCACCGTGTCGAGGATCTCGCGCTCGAGCCGATCGCGGAGGGCGGCGAGGTCGGCCAGGCTCGCCTTCTTCCGCGCAAGGTCCGCAGCCACGCCGAGTCCCACGATACCCGGCACGTTCTCCGTGCCGCCGCGGCGATTCCGTTCGTGCTTCCCGCCGGTCATCGTCGACACGAGCCGCGTGCCGCGCTTGATCCACAGGGCGCCCGACCCCTTCGGACCATTGATCTTGTGCGCGGAGAGCGACAGCAGATCTACGCCAAGCCGGCGCACGTCGACCGGAATCTTCCCGACCGACTGCACCGCGTCCGTGTGCATGAGCGCCCCGGCCCCGTGCGCAATCGACGCCAGCTCGGCGATCGGCTGCACCGTGCCGATTTCGTTGTTGGCGTGCATCACGGAGACGAGCGCCGTCTGCCGCGTCACAACGGCTTCGAGCGCCGCAGGGCTGACGATCCCGGACGCGTCGACGGGCAGGAGCGTCACGGTCCAGCCGCGTCGCGCGAGCGCCTTCACGGTGTTCAGCACGGCTTCGTGCTCGATGCCGCTCGCGATGAGGTGGCGGCGCCCGGTCGGCTCCAGCGCCTCGGCGGCGCCGCGAATGGCGAGGTTGTCGGCCTCCGTGCCGCCGCTGGTGAACACCACCTCAGCCGGCTCGGCGCCGATCAACGTCGAAACGGACGAGCGTGCCTCATCCAGCAGCGCCTTCGCGCGCTGGCCGAAGTGATGAACGCTCGATGGATTGCCGAAATCTTCTATGAGCGCGCGCCGCATCGCGTCCACGACGGCAGGATCGGGCGGCGTGGTGGCGTTGTGGTCGAAATAGGCGCGAGACATGGCGGTAAAGACACAATTGTACTACCGTCGCTAAGTCTCAGCAATAAAAGGACTAGACACAGTCGAGCCGGTTCTTTATACTGTCGCGACCCGCTGCCCAGCGACCAAAAACAGAACACCCTGCGAGAGACCAACTTCGGAATTTGGTGGAGAGTGCGCCATGTGGAAACGCGATGACGCGGTAAAGCCGACACCCCCAGCCGGGCCCGGCCCCGCGCCGGTGCAGACCGTCAATACGCCGCCGGCCGCGGAACCGGTGCGGACTGTGAGCGATCGCGGCACAGAGAGGGAGAGAACGACTGTGAACATCGGCAAATCCGTCGTCATCAAGGGTGAGCTGAGCGGAAGCGAGGACCTCACGATCGAAGGGCAGGTCGAAGGGAAGATCGAGCTGCGGCAGAACGTCCTCACCATCGGGTCCAACGCCCGGATCAAGGCGCAGGTATTCGCCAAGTCCGTGATCATTCTCGGCGAGGTCACCGGCAACGTGACCGCGAGCGAGAAGGTCGACATCCGCGACAACGGCTCCGTGGACGGCGACATCGCGTCGCCGCGCGTCGCGATTGCGGAAGGCGCGCATTTCCGCGGCAGCATCGACATGCAGCGCACGGGCGCGAAAGCTGGCGAGGCCAAGAGTGAAGCCAAGCCGGCGGCGGCCGCGGCACCCGCTCCGGCGGCCGCAGGCGCAGGCGCCGGGCGATAAGGGTCTCACGGGTTCAGCAGCCGCGGCGCTCATGAACCCGTGCCCCCTCACGAGCCGTGTCGATCTCCGATCTGCTGAAGTTCGGCGGTAAACGGGCCGAGGTGTCTCCCGGCCGCGCATCGGGCGGCCCCGACGCGAACGGGAACGATCTCGTCATGCCCTCGAAGGCGCTGCCGAAGTTCGTGGGCGCGCTGGCCGGGCGTGAGTCGCCGATCCTCGTCGACTTCGGACCCGTCGTCGGTCCCAACGTCGCATTCTTCGGCGAGCAGCTTGGCTGCAAGCTGTTCATCGAGGACCTCGCGGCCGACATCGAACGCCACACGCGCGCCGGCACGCGGGAGGTGTTGCCCGAGGCGCTCTCGAAGCGCTTCCCGAAGGGAGACGACACTGTCGATGGCGTTCTCTGCTGGGACATCTTCGACTTCCTCGAGCGGCCTGCCGCGCAGGCGCTCGCGCGCGAAGTCGTGCGCGTGCTCCGCCCCGGCGGGGCGGTCATGGGCTTCTTCTGCAACACCGGCGTCGACCGCGCGCCGTACACGAAGTTCGAGATCGTCGAAGAGACGTCCCTTCGCCATCGAGCGCATGCCGGCTCCGGCGGACGCAAGTACGTGCTACAGAATCGAGACATCATCCGCATGTTCGAGGGGCTGATCGTGTCGGATTCGTTCCTGCTGAAGAGCTCCACGCGCGAAATCCTGCTGCGCAAGCGGGCGTGACGTGCGCCCCGTCATCGCGCTGCTGACGGATTTCGGGACGCGCGATCACTACGCGGGCGCGATGAAGGGGGTCATCTTCACCATCGCCCCCGACGTGACCCTCGTCGACATCACCCACGACATCCCGCCGCACGACGTTCTCGTGGGCGCGCTCGAGCTCGCGGCCTCCTTCAAGTACTTCCCTCAGGGCACCATCTTCGTTGCCGTTATCGATCCGGGTGTCGGATCGGTCCGGCGCGCCATCGCCGTGGATACGGGAGACTACCGGTTCGTGGCGCCGGACAACGGCGTCCTGACGCTCGCGCTCAAGGAAGCGCCCGCGAAGAGGATCGTCGAGCTGACGGAGCGCCGTTACGCCCGACCAACGGTCAGCCGCACGTTCGAGGGACGGGATCGCTTCGCGCCGGCCGCGGCGTGGCTGGCGAAAGGCATCCAGCTCTCCGCGCTCGGACGCCCCGTCGCGGACATCCACCGCCTCGACGTTCCGGTTCCCGAGGTGTCGGCAGAATCGATCACCGGCGTCGTCCTGCGGGTCGATCGATTCGGGAACCTCGTGACGAACGTCGATCGCAAGACCGCCGAGCGGTTCCTGCAGGGGCACCCCGTCGTGATCGCTGCCGGATCGCATCGGATCGAACGCCTCGTCGCCACCTACGCGGAGCTTCCCGCGCAGGGCGTTGGGGCGCTGTTCGGCAGCACCGACCACCTCGAGCTGGCCGCGCCGTCCGCCAGCGCCGCCGAGCGGCTGGGCCTGGGGCGCGGCACCGCTGTTACGATTACGCGAAATGATTGATTTCGACCTCGGCGAGGAACAACAGCTCCTCGAACAGACCGTCCGTGAGTGGGGCGCGCGCGAAATCGCGCCGCGCATCCACGATCTCGATCGCGAGCACCGCTTCGATCGCGGCATCCTCCCGCAGATGGCGGACCTCGGCCTGCTTGGCTGCTCAGTGCCGGCGGAGTACGGCGGGGCGGGCATGGACTACATCAGCCTCGGCATCATCTGCGAGGAGCTGGAGTACCTCGATACGTCGCTTCGGGTGATCATGTCCGTCCATGCGGGCCTCAATTGCCTGTCGCTCCTCACGTGGGGCACGGCAGATCAGAAACGGCGCTATCTCGTTCCGCAGGCGCAGGGCAGGAAGATCGCGACGTACGGCTTGACGGAGCCGGCCGCCGGCAGCGACGTGCGCGGCATTCAGACCGTCGCGGTGAAGAAGGGCAGCCGGTATTACCTGACGGGCGAGAAGATGTGGATCTCGCTCGCCGACCTCGCGGACAATTTCCTGGTCTTCGCCTGGAGCGATCTCGAGAAGAAGAAGCAGCGCGATCCGTCGGGTATCAGCGCCTTCCTCATCGAGCGCGGATTCAAAGGATTCTCCAGCGGTTCGCTGAAGGAGAAGTGGGGCATTCTCGCGGGGAACACCGGTCACTTCAAGATGGAAGAGGTCGAGGTGCCCGAGGAAAACGTCCTCGGCCGGCCCGGTGAGGGGTTCAAGATCGCGATGTTCGCGCTCGACCAGGGACGCTTCACCGTCGCCGCGGGCGCGACGGGGCTGATTCGCGCGTGCCGCGACGCGAGCGTCAAGTACGCGAAGGAGCGGCGGACCTTCGGCGTGCCCATCGCCGATCATCAACTCGTGAAGGAGATGATCGCGCAGATGGAGTCCGACTATCAGGCCGCACGGCTGCTCTGGCTGCGTGCGGGCTTCTTCAAGAACCAGGGACGCCGCAACACGCGCGAGACCAGCCTCGCGAAATGGTTCGCCACCGTGGCGTCGGAGCGTGCGGCCGGCGATGCCGTTCAGGTGCACGGCGCCAACGGCTACTCCGACGAGTACCCCGTCGGGCGCTTCTACCGCAACTGCAAGGGCGCGGTCATCTACGAAGGCACCCGCGAGATCCACAAGCTGATGCAGGCGGATTACGTGCTCGGCGCGCGACAGGACAAGCCGACGCGCTGCGAGCTGCCCGCAATCACATGACCAGCAATCCGGATCTCTCCCTCGAGTTCCTCGGGGTCGTCGAACAGGCAGCCATCGCGTGCGCGCACACGATGGGGCAGGGAGATCCGCACAAGAGCGACCAGGCCGCGGTCGAGGCGATGCGCAGGAACCTGGATTCAGTGCCGATCGACGGGACTATCGTGATCGGCGAAGGGGAGCGCGACGCCGCGCCGATGCTGTACATCGGCGAGAAGGTCGGCCTGGCCGCGCGATCGGACAAGCGCGATCTGCCTTCCGTCGATATTGCCGTCGATCCGCTCGAGGGGACGAACCTCTGCTCGACCGGGGCGGCCAACGCGATCGCCGTACTCGCGGCGTCGACCAAAGGCGGACTGCTGCACGCGCCAGACCTCTACATGGAAAAGCTCGTCGTGGGTCCCATGGCGAAGCAGGGTGTGAGCCTGGACGCGCCGGTGGAGGAGAACCTCCGCGCGATCGCACGCAGCCTCGAACGAAGCGTCGAGGACCTCGTCGTCATCGTGCTGGATCGTCCAAGGCACGAGAAGCTCGTCGCCGACATTCGCGCGACCGGCGCACGCATACGCCTCATTGCGGACGGCGATCTCTCCGCCGGCATCGCCGCCGCCGTCGTCGGCAGCGGCGTGCACGCGGTGATGGGCATCGGCGGCGCCCCGGAAGGCGTTCTGACCGCCGCGGCGATGCGATGCCTGAACGGCGAAATGTACGCGAGGCTCGTCGTGAGCTCCCGCGAGCACGAAGAGCGCTGCACCGCGATGGGGATCAAGAATGTGCGGCGCGTCTACACGTCGAAGGATCTCGCGTCAGGCGACGGCATCGTCTTCGCCGCAACCGGCGTCACCGACGGCACGCTCATGCGCGGCGTCCGCTTCTTCGGCGAGGGCACCCGCACCAGCTCGCTCGTCATGCAGAGCGATCCTCCCCGGGTGCGCTTCATCGACACGATACACGTCGAACAGAAGCAGATGGTCCGGGTCAGATTCTGAATCCCTCATCGCTAATCCCTGATCCCGAATCCTTTGAAGAGAGTCGTGATTGATGCGCGGTCTCCGGAGCCGGAACTGCTGGACCGGGTGGCGGCGGCACTGAGGAACGGAGCGATCGTGGCGTTCCCCACCGACACGTTCTACGGTCTCGCCGTCGATCCACGGAACGAACAGGCTGTTGCGCGGCTGTATGGGTTGAAGGGACGCAGCGCCGCGTCGGCGCTGACGCTGATCGCCGCGGACGCGGCGCAGGCGGCGCAAGCGGCGGCATTCGGCCCGGCGGCGCGCAGGCTCGCGGCGCGCTGGTGGCCTGGTCCGCTGACGATCGTTGCGCAGGCGCAGCCGGTGATTCCATCCACGACGCTCGCCGGCGGACGGACTGTGGGAGTTCGCGTGCCCGATCACGCGGTCGCGCGCAGCATCGCACGCGCCTTGGGGTTCTGCATCACCGCGACGAGCGCGAACCTCTCCGGACAACCCGCGGCTGTGTCGGCATCCGACGTGTCAGCATCGCTGCCGGACGTCGATCTCGTCGTCGACGCGGGCACCACGCGTGGCGGCGCGCCGTCGACGATCGTGGATGCGACGACGGAGGAGGTGCGGCTGGTGCGCGCCGGGGCGATTCCCTGGGAGCTCGTGCTAGAATTTTTCGAATAATGCGGGAACGCGCGGCGCTCGTTGGCCTCTTCAGAAATGCCCCGCGCCAGTTCGATCCGGAACACTCGCTCGACGAGCTGGCCGGCCTCGCTGCTGCCGCAGGGGCCGACGTCGTTCTTCGCGTTCTCCAGGAAAAGCCCCGGCCTGATCCGGCCACATTTCTCGGCAGCGGGAAAGTAGCAGCCCTCGCGATCTCGTGCGAAGAGGCGCGTGCGGACCTCGTCATCTTCGACAACGAGCTGAGTCCCGCACAGCTTCGCAATCTCGAGCAGGCGCTCGATCGCAGGGTGATCGATCGCACGCAGTTGATTCTCGATATCTTCGCGCGGCGCGCAAGAACGCGTGAGGGCAAGCTGCAGGTCGAGCTCGCGCAGCTCGAGTACCTCATGCCGCGGCTCGTCGGGTCCGGCACGGCGCTTTCGCGTCTGGGCGGCGGCATCGGGACGAGAGGACCGGGCGAAACGAAGCTCGAAACGGATCGGCGCCGAATCCGTCATCGCGTCAGTGTCCTCTCGAAGGAAATCGACCACGTGCGGCAGCGGCGCTCGCAGCTGCGCGAGCGGCGGCACAAGGCGGCAGTCCCTACCGTTGCGCTCGTCGGCTACACGAACGCGGGAAAGACGACGTTGTTCAACGCGCTGACGGGAGGGGAGGCGGTCGCCTCGGATGCGTTGTTCGTGACGCTCGATCCGCTCGTCAGGAAAGTCCGGCTGCCCGATCGACGCGAGCTTCTGGTATCGGACACGGTCGGCTTCATCGAGAGGCTGCCGCACTCGCTCGTGGCGGCGTTCCGCGCGACCCTCGAAGAAGTGTCGAACGCCGATCTTCTGCTGCACGTCATCGACGCTTCGAGCCCCGATCGCGAGCGGCGCATGGCGGCCGTCCGCAGCGTCCTCAGCGAGGTCGACGCGGACACCGTGCCCGTGCTCGACGTGTTCAACAAGTGCGATGCGCTCGAAGCCGGTGAACGTGCGCGCCTGGCGGCGCTCTATCCCGGAGCGCTCTGTGTGTCCGCGATCACCGGTCACGGACGCGACGAGCTCATCGCGGCGATGGAATCCCGCGTCGCGCTCGACACCGCGACAGTGACCATGGAGTTCGGCGCGGAAGATCGAGAGGACCGCGCGCGGATCGCGCAGCTCTACAGGCTCGGACGGATTCTTCGCCACGTGGCCACCGACGGCAAGGTCACGATCGAAGCGGAGGTGCCGCGCCGGCTGCTGGATCGGCTCCGGCTCCGGCCGGCTGTCCAGGCGTCGTGATACGCATCCGCCCGTTCACCTGCGGGACTGCAGCGATCCTGTGCGCCGCGATGCTCGCCGCTTCCGCGTGCGCACCAAAGCGACTTCCACCGCCGCCGACGGTCACGACGCCCAGGTTTCCCGATTTCGTGTTCCCTGCCGTTCCCGCCGGTGCCGCTGGGCCTGCCATCAGCGCTCAGCATCGGACGGGCTGGGACTACCTGCAGGCCGGGGACCCGCATGGCGCCGATCGCACGTTCAACGCGATCCTGAAAGCGGTACCCGGTTTCTATCCCGCTGAGACCGGCCTGGGATATTCCGCGCTCGCGCGGCGGGACGCGCAGGCGGCGCTCTCGCATTTCGACAAGGCGCTTGGAAAGGACGCCACGTACGCGCCGGCGCTCGCCGGAAAAGGGGACGCACTGCTGCAGCTCGGGCGCACGGACGCCGCGCTCTCGTCGTTCGAGGCGGCGCTTGCCGCCGATCCGAACCTGACGGCGCTCAGAAGCCGCGTCGACGTGCTGCGGTTCCGCGACGTGCAGCAGGACATCGCGCTCGCACGCAAGGCCGCGGACGCCGGACAGCTCGAGGACGCGCGGCAGGCGTACGAGCGGGCCCTGGCCGCATCGCCGGAAAGCGCGTTCCTCTACCGCGAGCTTGCCGCCGTCGAACGGCGCGCCGGCAACATGGGAGCCGCGCTGGAGCACGCGACGCGCGCGGCCGCGCTGGATCCGGGCGATGCGCGCGCGCTGACGCTGATTGGCGAGATCCACGAAGCGAATCACGACTGGCAGCGGGCCGCGGATGCGTACGCGGCTGCGAGCGCTCTCGAGCCGAGCGATGCGCTGGCGGCTCGAGCCGATGCGATGCGGGAGCGCGCGGCCTTCGATTCGATGCCCGAGGAGTACAGGAGCATCGAGCTGTCGCCGACGATCACGCGCGCGCAGCTCGCCGCGCTGCTCGGCGTGCGTTTGGAGAGTCTGCTGCATTCGGCGCGGTCGGCCAATGCGCTGGTGATCACGGATACGCGCGGCAGCTGGGCGGCGCCGTGGATCCAATCGACCACCCGCGCGGGCGTCATGGATGTCTATCCGAACCACACCTTTCAACCGTCGGCGACCGTCCTGCGTGGCGACCTGGCGCACGCCGTCAGCCGCGTCCTCACGCTCATCGCGGCGGACAAGCCGCGGCTCGCCGCCGCCTGGAACGATGCGCGGCCGAAGTTCACCGATGTCTCGCCATCGCATCTGAGCTACGCCGCCGCCGCGCGCGCC
>JAICSD010000114.1 GCA_025937075.1 Vicinamibacteria bacterium
CGCGCGCCCACGCGGCAAACGGGTCCTTGCCGTCCAGGCGCGATGCCGCCCTCCGGAACTCCTCCTGAATCGCGTGCAGTTCCCGCGTGGCGATCGACAGCAGCCGATCACAATCGAGCGTGAGCCCTTCTTCGAGCTCCAGCTTCTGCGCCAGGCGCTCGCGTCCCAGCCGGAACGATCCGCGGGCGCGCGGCGCCAGCTCCTCTTCGAGATAGGTCTGATACGCACCAATCGCGTGCGACGCCTCGGTTGACGCGTCGGCGAGATCGCCGAGCACGTGGAGGTCGTCGAGATCGGCAAACGCTCGCGGCAGATCCTCTTCGATGAAGCGCTGCGCACCGCGGAGGCTCTCCAGACCGAACTTCACGAAGATCCCGGGGGGATCCTTGATATTGTCGCGCGCCGCCTGCATCAGCCGACCGACCTGGCGCAGCTTCGAGAGGACGCGGCGCGCGCGCTCGGGGAGCGGTGCGTAGTCGAAGAGTGCCTGCCCGGCGAGGCTCGTCGAGAGCAGATCGCCGTAATGCTGCGGGTTGCGCTCCCAGGTCCGGATCTCTTCGAGCTCGAGCAGACGCCCCCGGATGTTGGCGTCCAGCGCGGGTCGCTCGAGACGCTCGGTCTCCGTCAGGCGTGTGGGATCGATGGCCGCCAGGCGCCGCGCGAAGCCGCCCAGCGCGCGCGTTTGCGCGTCAATCGCGACGCGGCTCAGATCTTCGAGCAGATCGTCGTGCAGGTGAACGCCGTCGAACGTCGCGTTGGTCGGGTGCGCTTCGTGCAGCCACGCCAGGTATTCGTCCACGAAGTGCGGCAAGGGTTCGGCGGAATACATTCTGGTAGAATCTGCGCCCCGCGCATGCCCGGCACCCTGTATGTGGTCGCCACTCCCATCGGCAACCTCGAAGATGTCACGCTGCGGGCGCTCAGAATCCTCCGCGATGTTTCCCTGATCGCGGCCGAGGACACCCGCCGGACCAGCCGGCTTCTTCAACACTACTCCATCTCGACGCCGAGGACGAGCCTTCACGAGCACAATGAGCGGCAGAAATCGCACACCCTCGTCGCGCGGCTGCTCGCCGGCGAGTCCATCGCGCTCGTATCGGACGCCGGAACCCCGTCGATCTCGGATCCTGGGCAGGGGCTCGTGGCTGCTGCGCGGGAGGCGGGCGTACGCGTCGAGCCCATCCCCGGTCCCAGCGCGGTCATGGCCGCGGTTGCCGCCGCCGGCATCCCTGCCGATGAGTTCACGTTCGTCGGATTTCCACCAGCTCGGTCAAAAGCCAGAACACAGTGGCTCCAACGCATAGCGAAGGAGCCCAGGCTTGTCGTCTTCTATGAAGCGCCGCATCGTTTTCAGGCCACAATGCGTGAGCTGGCCGCAATCGCGGGCGACCGACTGGTCGGTGTTGCTCGAGAGCTGACAAAGGCCCACGAGGAATTGGTCGTCAGACCAATTAATGAAATTCTCACCTGTTTCAGCGATCCGAGGGGGGAGTTTACGATCCTCTTGGCACCCGCCCAGGCCGGCGATCTTCCGAAACAGCCCGTCAGCGCCGACGAGGTCGCAGCTGAATTTGGT
Source organism: Vicinamibacteria bacterium (assembly GCA_025937075.1). The sequence goes on from JAICSD010000114.1 coordinate 1,577, forward strand.
CGATTGATAGAAAACGCCGCTCTCCCGCGCAGGGAAGCGATGCGCCGTGTCGGCGAGCGTCACGGGATGTCGCCGAATGAGGTGTATCGCTTGTTGGAGCGTCGCGGTAAATAGGCTGATCGACAGATTCTGGCCCTTTCGGGCTGGCGGGCGTCGCGCGCGCCGGGTCATGGATCCTTCTCCAGATCTTGACCCCGCATCAGCGGATTTGCTACTGTCCCCCGGTTCGGCAACCGGCGGGGTCTGCCATGGGCTCCGCACGATGGGAATCGTAGAGTTCAGGCAGAGACACGATGGCGAAGGCCCGCCGGGCTACCCCAACCCGTAGAACGAGTCGCAAGCCCGCACGGCAGCGTCAGACCGCGAGACGCCGCCCTGTGGCAAAGCGCACACGACCGGTGCGTGCGCGCAAGCTCCCGTCGCGGAGCGCGGCATCACCCGCTCCAATCGCGCAGGAGCGTCAGGCGGCTCCTGCGCCGGATACGGCGCCTGCCCGAAAACCGACCTATCACGAGGCCGTAGCACTGTACGAGCGGGGTCTCCAGGCGCTGCAGCGCCGCGACTTTGCTGCTGCTGCCGACGCGCTCCGCTCCGTCATTCAGCAATACCCGGACGAACGGGAGCTGCTCGAACGCGCGCGCCTCTACCTCAAGGTATGCGAGCGCGAGCTGGAACCTCGCGAGCCCGCGCCGAAAACCGCGGATGAATGGGTCTACGCGGCCACCGTCGCCTTCAACTCCGGCAACGAAGCGCTGGCGCTGCAGCACCTCCAGCGGGCGCTCGGCGAAAATCCGCGCCATGACCACGCGCATTACATGATGGCGGTCGCGAGCCTGCGTCGGGGAAACAGAAGCGACGCGCTGGAGCACCTCCAGCAGGCGGTCCGATTGAATCCGGAGAATCGCTCGCTGGCGCGCCAGGACCCCGACCTCGAGGCCCTGCGCGACGAACCGGGATTCAGGCAGGTAATGGACGCGCCGGCGTCAGAACCGCCCGCCCGGTCGGCCGTGTCCTCGCCCGCGCGCTCGCGCAAGACCCGGCGCTGAGCTGACGTCCCGCGGCGCGTCCCCTTTCACCCCCATGCCGGCCCTTCATGTCGTCGTGCTCGCGGCGGGAAAGGGCACGCGCATGATGGGCGCGCAGCCGAAAGTCCTTCACTCCGCCGCCGGCTTGCCGCTCATCGAGCACGTGCTGCGGGTGGGGGCGGCTCTCCAACCCGAGACGATCACCGTCATCGTGGGCCACGGCGCAGCGGCGGTCGAACGCGCGGCCGCCCGAAGCTGGCCGGGCCTTCGCTTTGCATTGCAGGAGCCGCAACTCGGCACGGGTCATGCCTTGCTGCAGGCCCGCCCGCACCTGCCTGAGGGCCCCGGAACCGTGCTGCTGCTGTCGGGAGACGTGCCGCTGCTGCGTCTCGAGACGGTCAGGCGTCTGCTGGATCGTCACGTCGACACGGGCTCGGCCGCGACGGTGCTGACGGCGCACGTTCCCAATCCCGACGGCTACGGCCGCATCGTCCGACACAACGGGGCGATTGCCGCGATCGTGGAGCACCGCGATGCAACGCCGGAGCAACGGGCGATCGACGAGATCAACAGCGGTGTCTACGCATTCGATCTCCCGCCCCTGTTCGGCGCACTGACGACCGTCGGATCAGGCAACGCGCAGGAGGAGTACTATCTGCCGGATCTCGTGCGGATCTACCGCGCCCGCGGCCTGGGCGTGGAGACCGTGACCGTCCAGGATGCACGTGAAATCATGGGCGTGAACAGTCGAAGGGAGCTCGCGGACGTGAATGCCATTTTGAAGACCGCACGCGCAGACGAGTTGATGGCCGCTGGCGTGACCATTGTCGATCCGGCATCGACGTTCATCGGCCCTGACGTCAGCGTCGGACCGGATACCGTGCTGGGCCCCAACGTCTACCTGGAAGGCCGGACGACGATCGGTTCCGGCTGCGAGATCCAGGCGTGCGTGCGCCTGGTGGATACGGTCGTCGAAGACGGCGTCGTGATACAGAACTTCTGCGTGATCTTCCAGTCCCGCATTCGCACCGGCGCGCAGATCGGCCCCTTCGCCCACCTGCGGCCCGACTCGGAGGTGGGGGAGGACGCAAAGGTCGGCAACTTCGTCGAGCTGAAGAAGACCAGGCTGGGCCGCGGCTCCAAGGCCAATCATCTTTCGTATCTCGGCGACTCGACGATCGGGGAGAAGGTCAACATCGGCGCGGGCACGATCACCTGCAACTACGATGGCCGCGTGAAGAATCCGACGGTGATCGAGGACGAGGCGTTCATCGGCAGCGATACGCAGCTCATCGCGCCAGTGCGGGTCGGCCGGGGCGCGTACGTCGCCGCGGGGTCGTCGATCACCGAAGACGTCCCCGCAGGAGCGCTCGGCATCGCACGCGGCAAGCAGGTCAACAAAGACGGCTGGGTGGAGCGGAAGAAGAAGGATCCGCGCTGATATGTGCGGCATCATCGGTTACATCGGACAGAAGCAGGTCCTGCCGATCCTGATCGACGGGCTCCGCCGTCTCGAATATCGCGGTTACGATTCGGCGGGCGTCGCCGTCGTGCACGACGGCACGATCGAGCTACGCCGCAGCGCCGGCAAGCTGGCGCGGCTGGAGGAGGCGATCGCCGTCAACCCGCTCGAGGGCGAGTACGGGATCGGCCACACGCGATGGGCCACGCACGGCCGCCCGACGGAAGAGAACGCCCATCCCCACCGCGACTGCACCGGACGCATCGTCGTCGTCCACAACGGCATCATCGAGAACTACCTCGATCTGAAGCGGCAGCTTCAGGCAGAGGGCCACGCGTTCGTGACGGAGACGGACACGGAGATCGTCGCGCATCTCGTCGAACGCGAGATGAAAGACGATGGGCTCGAGAATGCGGTCCGGCGTGCGCTGCTGCACATGCGCGGGCTCTTCGCGCTCGTCCTCATCTCCGCTGACGATCCGCGGAAGATCGTCACGGTCCGGAACGGGCCACCGATTGTCGTCGGCCTTGGCGATCGGGAGTTCTTCGTCGCGTCCGACATCCCCGCGATCCTCGCGCACACGCGCGACGTGGTTTTTCTCGGCGACGAGGAGATGGCCGTGATCACGCCGTCCGGCGTGGAGTTCACCGACTACTCCGGACGAGGCGTCTCGAAGAAGAGCACGCGCGTGTCGTGGGATCCGGTCATGGCGGAGAAGGCCGGATACAAGCACTTCATGCTCAAGGAGGTCTTCGAGCAGCCATGGGCGGTGAAGGAGACGGTGCTCGGACGAGCCTCGGTCGAACACGGCCGGGTGTTCCTGCAGGAGATCGAGATCCCCGATCACGTGCTTCGCGAGACGGAGCGCGTGATTATCCTCGCGTGCGGTACCTCCTGGCACGCAGGCCTGGTCGGAAAGTTCCTGTTCGAATCGCTGGCGCGCGTGCCCGTCGACGTGGACTACGGCTCGGAGTATCGCTATCGCGATCCCATCGTGCCGAAACACACGCTCGCCGTCGTGATTACGCAATCGGGCGAGACGGCGGACACGCTGGCCGCGCTTCGCGAAGCCAAGAAGAAGGGGGCGCGCAGCATCGCGATCTGCAACGTCGTCGGCAGCATGGCGACGCGCGAAAGCGACGGCACGGTCTACACGCACGCCGGGCCTGAAATCGGCGTCGCGTCGACGAAGGCGTTCACGTCACAGCTCGTTGCGCTGCACCTGCTCGCGATCTATCTGGGACAAATTCGCGGCGTGCTGGGGCCCAACGACGCGCGTCCACATCTCGATGCGCTGACGCAGCTGCCGCTGCTCCTCGAGCAGACGCTCAAATGCGAGCCGGTCACGGAGGAGATCGCGCGGCGGTTCTATCAGCGCAGCGATTTCCTGTATCTCGGCCGCGGAATCAATTATCCAATCGCGCTCGAGGGCGCGCTGAAGCTGAAAGAGATCTCTTATATCCACGCGGAAGGCTACCCCGCGGGCGAGATGAAACACGGGCCCATCGCCCTCATCGACGAGCAGATGCCCGTCGTCACGATCGCGCCGCACGATCACGTGTTCGAGAAGATGGCCGGCAACATCCAGGAAGCAAAGGCGCGCGGCGGGTCCGTGGTTGCGCTCACAACAGAAGGCAACGACGGCATCGGGCAGCTCATCGACCCGTCCCAGGATTTCCTCATTACCGTGCCCGCGGCGCATCCGCTTCTCATGCCCGTCCTGATGGTCGTGCCGCTGCAGCTGCTCGCCTACCACATCGCCGTCCGTCGCGGTTGCGACGTCGACCAACCGCGCAATCTCGCCAAGAGCGTCACCGTCGAGTAAGGGCTCCGTCGAGGGGCGCCGGGGTCAGAGCTCGTTGCAATTGTTCTATTGTAGTAGTACATTGACGGGCAGATGAGTCCCTGGGCGGGATTTCAACTGGACTCGCGGGATGCGACGCCGCTGCACGCGCAGCTCGAACGCGCGATTCGGGCCGCCATCGCCGCGGGACGTCTCGCAGCCGGTGACCAGTTGCCGACCGTCCGTCAGCTCGCCGTCGACCTTCGGGTGAATGCCAATACCGTCGCCAAGGTCTACGCGCACCTGGAGCGAACAGGCGTGCTCCAGACGAAGCGGGGCGTGGGGACTTTCATCGCCGTGCCTGACGGCAGCCCGCCCGACCCAGAGGCGCGGGCGGTGGAGCTTCGCCGTCTCGTCGACCGTTTTCTCGCCGACCTGTCGTCGCACGGTTTTCACGTCGAAGACGCGATGGCCGAGCTCGAGAGCCGGCGCCAACAAGGAGCGTGAGCCGTGGCCGTACTGCCGCTGTCGATTCGAAAGCGTAGGGATGAGGAAACCGGCCCCGATGGTCCGCGCGTCAACGTCGTCGCGCTCGCGATGCTGCTCATCCCGCTCCTGCTTGGCATCGCGGGCACCATCGCCGGCGACACGCCATGGCCATTGATCGCCGGTGCGATCGCGGGCATCGTGCTCATGCAGTCACCCAAGATCGCCAAGCAGTGGGAACGCTGCGTCGTGCTGCGCCTCGGCCGCTACGTGGGGCTGCGCGGTCCCGGGTTGTTCTGGATTCTGCCGTTCGTCGATTCGGTCACGCGCTGGATCGACCAGCGCGTCATCACGACGAGCTTCGCCGCGGAGCAGACGCTGACGTCGGACACGGTCCCGGTGAACGTCGACGCGGTGCTCTTCTGGCTCGTATACGACCCGGAGAAGGCCGCGCTCGAAGTGCAGGAATATCAGCAGGCGGTGAGCTGGGCGGCGCAGACGGCGCTTCGCGACATCATCGGGCGCACGTCGCTCGGGGATCTGCTGAAGGGCCGCGAGCGCATCGAAGAGGAGCTGCAGAAGCTGATCGATCAGCGCTCGAACCCCTGGGGCGTCACCGTTCAGTCCGTGGAGATGCGCGACGTCGTGATCCCCGAGTCGCTGCAGGACGCGATGTCGCGCGAGGCGCAGGCGGCGCGCGAGAAACAAGCGCGCATCATCCTCGGGCAGGCCGAGGTGGAGATCGCGAACATGTTCATGCGCGCGGCGGAATCGTATCGTGAGAACCCAACCGCGCTTCACCTGCGCGCCATGAACATGCTGTACGAGGGTCTCAAGGAGAAAGGTGCGCTCATGCTGGTGCCGAGCACTGCGGTGGAATCGATGGGGATGGGCGGGCTTCTCGGTGCCGCGGCGCTCCGGCAGCAGGCGCTGGCCGATGCGGGCAACACCGGGGGCGCGTCGAAGCCGGGGATGTAGGGCACGTCTTCAGACGTGCCTCAGCGTACGTCGCGGCAACCTTCACTGAGGCGCATCTAAAGATGCGCCCTACATCCGGATCCGCTCGGCGACGGCCTTCGCGACATCACTGCAGGATGCGCTGCCTCCGATATCGCGCGTCCTGCGGCCGTCCGTGATCGTGCGCTCCACGGCGGCCTCGACGGCATTGGCCTCGGTTTCGAGCTTCAGCGCATGCCGCAGCAACATTGCGCCCGACAGGATCGCGCCGATCGGATTTGCCGCGTTCAGTCCCGCGATGTCGGGCGCGGATCCGTGCACCGGCTCGAACAGTCCGGTCTTGTCGCCAAGGCTTGCAGACGGCAGCAGGCCCAGGGAGCCGACCACCGCTCCCGCTTCGTCGGAGAGAATGTCGCCGAACAGGTTCTCCGTCAGTACGACGTCGAACGACGCTGGCGCGAGCGTCAGCCGCATCGCGCAGGAATCGACGTACATGTGCTCGACGCGGACGTCCGGGTAATCACGCGCGACCGTGTTGACGACCGCACGCCAGAGACGCGACGTCTCGAGCACGTTTGCCTTGTCCACCGACGTCACGTGCCGGCGCCGATTCTTCGCCGCATCGAATGCGACGCGCGCGATGCGTGTCACCTCCGCGCGCGAGTAGCGCATCGTGTTCCACGCGCTGTCCCCTTCCGGCGAGAGCCCGCGCGGCTCGCCGTAATACAGCCCGCCCGTCAATTCGCGGACGACGAGGACGTCGGTGTTAGCGAGGACTTCGGGCTTGAGCGGCCCGGCCGCTTCGAGCCCCTTCCACACACGCGCGGGACGCAGGTTCGCGAACAGCCCGAGCCGCTGCCGGATCTGCAGCAACGCGGCTTCGGGCCGTTGATGCGGCGGATGCGAATCGAAATCCGGGTGGCCGACGGCGCCGAGCAGAATCGCATTCGCGTCGAGGCTCGCGGCGAGCGTCTCATCCGGCAGCGGTGTGCCGGTGGCGCGCAGGGCCGCGCCGCCGATCAGATGTGTCTGGAAGTCGAAGGAATGGCCGAAGGCCTGCGCCACGCGCTCGAGCACGAGCTGCGCACCAGACGTCACCTCTGGCCCGACACCGTCGCCGGGCAGCAGAACGACCTTAAAGGTCATCCTCAGGCGAGGCTCCGCCCCGGAACCCGGCTCCGTGCGCGCCGCCGCTGCGCGGCCACTTCTCAGTCGAGTCCGGTTGCACTACACACCGTGGCCGTAACCAAATTCGGCCGGCGTGGCCGCGAAGTCCGGCACCGTGCCGCTGCTGGACGCCGGCGCCGCCGTTCCAATCACGCGCGAGACGATGGCGGACAGATCGCTGTCGCTCACGATCTTCTCGCGATCCGCATGCGCGATGACGGCGCGGTAGACCTCGTCCAGCGCCTGGCGATCGAGCGTCCACCCGATCTGCTCGCAGCGTTTCTGCACGGCGTGGCGACCGGAATGCTTCCCGAGCACGAGCGTCGCCTGCGGAACGCCAACCTCCTCGGGCCGCATGATCTCGTACGTGCGGCGATCCTTCAGCATGCCATCCTGGTGAATCCCGGCCTCGTGCGCGAAGGCATTGCGTCCGACGATGGCCTTGTTGGCCTGGACCCCTTCGCCGGTCAGCGATGTGAGCAACTGGCTCGACGGATAAATCTCCTGCGGGTTGACGCCGGTCGCGAACGGCAGCCGATCCGAGCGGACGCGGATCGCCATCACGACTTCCTCGAGCGAGGCATTGCCGGCGCGCTCGCCGATGCCGTTGATCGTGCACTCGATCTGCCGGGCGCCGGCCCCGATGGCCGCCAGCGTGTTGGCCGCCGCGAGGCCCAGATCGTCATGACAGTGCGCGCTGAACGTCACCTGATCCGAGCTGGGCACGCGATTGATGATGGCGTAGAAGAAGTCGCGGATCTCGTCCGGCGTGGAGTAGCCGACGGTATCCGGGAGGTTGATGGTCTTGGCGCCGGACTGAATCACCGCTTCGACGACACGCCACAGGAAGTCGGGATCCGTGCGCGTCGCATCCTCCGCGGAGAACTGCACGTCGTCCGTGTACTTGCGCGCGAGGCGGACGGCGCTCATCGCGGCGCGAAGGCATTCCTCGCGCGTCATCCGCAGCTTGCGATCCAGGTGGAGGTCGGACGTCGCGATGAACACGTGAATCCGCCGGCGCGGCGCGGGCTCGAGCGACCATGCCGCGCGCTCGATGTCCTTCGGCGTGCAGCGCGCGAGCGCCGCGATGACGGGACCGCGGACGTGCGTGGCCACCATGCGCACGGCTTCGGCGTCCGCGTCGGACGCGATCGGAAACCCGGCCTCGATGATGTCCACCCCCAGCGCGCGAAGCTGGTGCGCCATCTTCAGCTTCTCGACAATGCGAAGCGAGAAACCGGGCGCCTGTTCACCGTCGCGCAACGTGGTGTCGAAGATAGTCAGCCGGTCGCCGGACATTAGGGACCCTCCTTCTTCCCTTGTACATGGCCTGGGGCCACAAGTCCAATTTATAGTTATTTGGTTTAGATTAGGGTTGCTTATGCAGCTGCAGGATCTCGCGGCTTTTCTGGCCGTTGCGGCGGATCGGAGCTTCTCGAGCGCCGCCCGGCGCCTTCACCGGACCCAGCCGGCGGTCAGCCAGGCCATCCGGCGGATCGAGGACGAGCTGGGGGAGCGGCTCTTCGATCGCTCGTCGCGCGACGGCACCCTGACCGAAGCGGGCCGCCTGTTGCACGGATATGCACAGCGGCTCCTCGCGCTCGCCGGCGAGGCGCAGGTGGCCGTCCGCGAACTGCAGCAGGTGAGGCGGGGGCGCGTCATTCTCGGCGCGAACGAGGCCGCGGTGCACAGCCTGCTGCCCGCGGTCGATCGATTCGCCCGGCTGCACCCGGGCGTCGCGATCGACGTGCGCCGCGTACCCTCGCGTCAGATGGCCGAAGCCGTGCTGGACCGCTCGATCGATTTCGGCGTCCTGACGTTCCAACCGGCCGATCGCGGCATCCAGACGGTCCTGCTCGGCGGCGACGAGCTCGTCCTGCTCACGTCCCCGCGTCATCCCCTGGCATCGCGACCGCGCGTCACGCTGCAGGAAGTCGGGCGCGAAGTCGTCATCGCGCACAACGATCCCTCGCCGACGCGGGAGCGCGTGCTGCGCGCGTACGAACGGCGCCGCACGGCGATCAACATCCAGATCTCGCTGCCGAGCCTCGACGGCATCAAGCGCGCGGTGGAGATGGGGATCGGCGTCGCGCTGCTGCCGCGGCGCTGCGCGCTGACGGAGATCGCGCGCGGCCATCTTGCGGCCGTTCGCGTTCCCGACCTCGGCGCGACACGGCAGGTGCGGCTGGTGTTCAGAAAGACGGGAGAGCGCAGCCGTGCGGCGGACGCGTTCCTGGAGGTGGTGCGCGGAATGGCTCCCGCGAAAGATGCCGATCC
>JAICSD010000224.1 GCA_025937075.1 Vicinamibacteria bacterium
CGATAGCGGTTGGTGGCCAGGGTCAGGGAACGCTCTGCCGCCGCGACGGCCGACGCCTGGACATCAGCCTCCTCGCGCAGGACCCGCAGCGACGCAAGACTGTCTTCGACCTCCCGAAGCGCCTGCAGAATCGTGGCTTGATAGTCCGCGACGGTTTCGTCGTACGCGGCCTGCGCCTGCTCGACGCCCGCACGGCGGCGACCGCCATCTGCGAGGGTCACCGCCAAAGCCGGACCTGCGGACCAGAACGTACTCAGGCCGGCGATCCAACGCGCAATCGACGCACTCTCGAAGCCGCCCGCGGCGGTCAGCAGGAGACGTGGAAAGAACGCGGCGCGCGCGAGGCCGAGATTCGCGGAGGCGGCCGCGACCCGTCGCTCCGTGGCTGCGATATCGGGACGCCGCTCGAGCAGCTCGGACGGGACACCAGCAGGGATGTCCGGCGGCGGCGAGTCGAGCGGTAACGGCGCGATCTTCACGTCGGCGGGCGCTTTTCCCGTCAGCTCGGCGAGTGCATGCTCAAACCCCGCGCGGGCTGCTTCGATATCCACAGCCTCCGCCCTTGTCGTCTCGAGCTGGGTTTCGGCCAGCGCGACGTCGGCCTGCGACACGATGCCGCCCTGAAACCGGTTTCGCGTGAGGTCGAGCGCCCGCTGGAACGCCTGGACGGAGTTGTCGAGGAGCACCTTCTCGGCATCGAGCGCACGCAGCTGGAAGTAGTCGACCGCGAGTTCCGCGTGCACCGAAAGACGCACGGATTCCAGATCGGCCGCGCTCGCGGCCGCCGCGGCCCTCGCAGCCGCCGTCGTCAGACGAATGCGTCCCCACACGTCCGCTTCGTAGGAGACGTCGACGGGCAGCAGGAAATCGCCGAACGTGTCGTGCGCGGTCGGTGTGTTTCGGTTCCCCGATTGCAGGACGGCGCTTACCTGGGGCCCGGCCGTGATCGTGGGGAAACGCTGCGAGGACGCGATGCCGATCGCCGCGCGCGCCTGCCTGAAGCGCGCTTCCTGAATCTTGAGCGTCTGATTCGAAACATCGATTGAGGCTTCGAGCGCGTCGAGCTGCGGGTCGTTGAAGATGGTCCACCACTGGCCGCGCGGCGCTTCGGCCGACGGCATAGACGCTTTCCAATCAGGCGATTCCTTGAACGCTGGGGGCGACACCACCGGCTCCGGCCGCGTGTAACGCGCTTTCGGCGCGCACGCACTCAGCGCCACGGCGGCAAGCACGATGGCGCGCTTCACTCCTGGGCGCCCTTCGCGTCCTCGGTGACGACGCGGACGAGCTGTCCTTCCTCGAGCGAGTCGGGGGGATTGACCACGACGCGATCGTCCGATGAAATCCCGCTGACGACTTCGACGCTGCTCCCGAAGTCCCGACCCATCGTCACGGGCTGGAGGTGTACGCGATTGTCGCGGACGAGCGCGACGCGAAGCCCTTCGGATCGAAAGAGGAGCGTGTTGACGGGCAGCCGCAGCGCGCTCTTGTCGGTCGGCAGTTTCATGTGCACTTCCGCGTACGACCCCGGCATCAGCTCCCCGCCGGGATTGTTCATGTCGATCTCGGTCAACAGCGTGCGTGAGCTGGGGTCGATCGACTGCGCGGTCCTCGATACCGTGCCATCGAATCGCCGCCCCGGCAGCTCGCGAATTTCGATGCTGGCCGGCAGCCCCGGAATTGCCGCGCGCGAGTAGATCTGCGGCACGCTGACGTAGACCCGCACCTTGTCCATCGCCGCTATGTGGAAGAGTTCTTTGGCATTCCCCGCGGAGCCGACGAGGGCGCCGATGTCCGTGTTGCGCGCGGTGATCACGCCGTCGAACGGCGCGTGAATCGTCTTGAACCGCTGCATCTCCTCGAGCCGTTTGACGTTCGCTGCCGCCGACTGCACCGCGGCTTTCTTCGCCTCGTAGGTGCCCACTGCGTTGTCGTAGTCCTGACGCGACACCGAATCGCTCTTGATCAGATCTTGGTAGCGATCGGCGGTCGTCTTCGCGAGGTGCTCGTTCGCCTGCGCGGTGGCGAGGTCGGCGCGGGCCTGCAGCAGCTGCTGATCGATCTCAGGCGTGTCGATTTCGGCGAGCACCTGGCCGGATTTCACGTGCGACCCGATGTCAGCGAGCCGTTGTTTCAGGTAACCCGTTGTTCGCGGAAAGATCGCCGCGTCGGTAAACGCCTGCACGTTGCCGGGCAGCGTGATTTCTTCCGACGGCGGACCCGGCGCGGGTCGCGTCACCGCGACGGCAGGCACCGCCATCTGACGTGTCTCCGTCGTCAGCTGCGTCATCGCGCGCGCGCGGCTCGAAATGCCCCACGCGGCGGCGATGACGCCGATGACGAGCACGACCCCGCCAAGCAGCGCCGCGCCCCTTCTTCGTCTACCCGTCATGCGATTGCATCCTTCGGCGGACGTCCTCGATGCAGCATCGCGAACACCGCCGGGACGAAAAACAGCGTCGCCACCGTGGCGAACGACAGCCCGCCAATAACTGCCCGTCCGAGCGGCGCGTTCTGCTCGCCGCCTTCGCCCAGCCCGAGCGCCATCGGGACCATGCCGATGATCATCGCCAGCGCCGTCATGAGCACCGGACGAAAGCGGGAGAAGCCCGCGGACTGTGCGGCGCGCACCGGCGGCACGCCCCGCTCCAGTTCGTCCTTCGCAAAGCTGACGACGAGGATGCTGTTGGCTGTTGCCACGCCCATGCACATGATCGCGCCGGTCAGCGCCGGCACACTGATTGTCGTGTGGGTCAGGAACAGGATCCACACGATTCCTGCGAGCGCCGACGGGAGCGCCGAAATGATGATGAACGGATCGAGCCACGACTGAAAGTTCACCACGATCAGCAGATAGACGAGCACGATTGCCAGCATCAGGCCCGCAAGCAATCCGAAGAACGACGTGCGCATCGTCTCCACCTGACCCCGCAGGACGAGCTGCGATCCGCGCGGCAACTGCTTCTGTGCCGACTGGAGAATCGGGCTCAGGTCGGCTGCCGCACCGCCCAGATCGCGTCCCTGCACGGAACCATAGATGTCGACGACGGGCTGCACGTTGTAGTGCGAGACGACCGCCGGACCGTCGTCACGGCGCACGCTCGCGAGTCCTTCGAGGAGCTGCGGCTGCGCATCCGAGCTGCCCGCAACCGGAATGTTGCCAAGGTCCTGCAGCGAGTCCATCCGGTATTGCGGCGTCATCGTCGCGATCGCGTAGCTCACGCCGGTCGACGGATTCAACCAGAACGTGGGCGACGTCTGTCCGCTGCCGCTCAACGAAATCAACAGGTTGTTCGCGATGTCCCGCTGCGTGTAGCCCGCCTGTGCCGCCCTCGTGCGGTCGACGTCCAGTTGCAGCGACGGCTGGTTCGCCACCTGATGAACGCGCAGGTCGACAAGTCCTGGTACGCCGCGCATCTTCGTCAGGAGGTTGGCGGCGAACACGCGGTTCGCCTCGAAGTTGCGGCCGACGATCTGCACGTCGATCGGCGCCGGGAGGCCGAAGCTGAGTATCTGGCTGACGATGTCCGATGGAATGAACGAAAACTCCACGCCGGGAAACCGGTTCATCAGCGCCAGGCGAAGATCGTGCACGTACTCGGCGGTCGGCCTGTGGTCTTTCGTCAGCGCGATGAGGATGTCGGCGTCCTGCGCGCCGATCGGCGCCGAGTTCGTATACGAGAGGTTCAGGCCGCTGTACGGCAGCCCGATGTTGTCGATGAGACTTTCGAGGTCGCGCGCGGGAATCACCTCGCGGATCGCGGCGTCAACCTGATCGCAGATCCGCGCGGTGTCTTCGATGCGCGTTCCGGTCGGCGCGCGGAGGTGCAGTTTGAACTGCCCGCTGTCGACCGTCGGGAAAAAGTCCTGCCCGACGTAGGGGAGCAGCAGAAAGGACGCGAGGCAGACTCCAAGGAAGAGAAGAACGAAACCGGCCCGGCGGCCGAGCAGCAGTTCCAGCGTCGCGGCGTATGCGTCGCGAAGCCACAGGAACCCGCGATCGAGCCCGCGCTGCACGCGCGCGAACACGTTGCGCGAAACGGTTCGAACGTGTATCTCGTGCGCTTTCAGCAGGTACTTCGCCATGGTCGGCACGAGCGTGCGCGACAGCACGTACGATGCAAGCATTGCGAAGACGACCGCTTCCGCCATCGGGACGAACAGGTATCGCGCCACGCCCGTGAGGAAGAACATCGGCACGAACACAATGCAGATGCACAACGTGGACACGAACGCCGGAATCGCGATCTGCTGTGCGCCGTCGAGGATTGCCGGTTCGAGCTCCTTCCCCTGCTCGAGATGCCAGTTGATGTTTTCGATCGCGACGGTCGCGTCGTCGACGAGGATGCCGACGGCGAGCGCGAGGCCGCCGAGCGTCATGATGTTGATGGTCTCGCCGAGCGCGCTCAGCACGATGATCGACGAGAGGATCGACAGCGGAATCGAGACGGCGATGATGAGCGTGCTGCGCCAGCTCCCGAGGAAGACCAGGATCATCAGCGCCGTCAGGCAGGCGGCGATCACGGCCTCCCGGATGACGCCGGCAATAGACGCGCGAACGAAGACCGATTGATCTGCCAGGCGCGTGATGTTCAGAGCGGCCGGGAGCCCCGCTTCAATCCGGGGCAGCGTCTCCTTGATGCGGTCGATGATGTCGAGCGTCGAGGCGTTGCCCGTCTTCATGACCGTCAGCATCGAGGCGCGCTGGCCGTTCACGCGCACGATGTTCGTCTGCGGGGGATAGCCGTTCCTCACATGAGCGACGTCGCGGATGTAAATCGGCGTGCCGTCGACCGTCTTGACCGGAAGATCGTTCAGCTCCTCGACGCGATCGGGGCTTCCGTTCAGCCGGACGTCGTACTCGATGCCGCCAATCTTCGAGGTCCCGCCGGGCAGAATGAGATTCTGCGCGGCGATCGCGTTGACCACGTCGGTCGGCGCGAGATGCTTCGCCTGGAGCGCGTTGGGATCGAGGTCTACTTGAATCTGCGGCTGCTTGCCGCCATACGGCAGCGGGATCGAGGCGCCCTGGATCGTCGCAAGCTGCACCCGGACGAAGTTCAGTCCGAGGTCATACAACTGCTGTTCGGAGAGGCCGTTTCCCGACAGCCCGAGCTGCAGGATGGGTACGGTGGACGCGTTGTACGTGATGACGAACGGAGGGTTCGTCCCGGGCGGCATCGAGCGCACGGCGGACTGCGAAATCGACGTAATCTGCGCGACGACGGCTTCCGTCTTGGCGCCCGGCTGAAAGAACACCTTCACGATCGACACGCCGCGCAGCGTCTGCGACTCGATGTGCTCGATGTCGTTCACCGTCGTCGTCATCGCGCGCTCGAAATTGCTGACGATCCGGAAGGACATCTCGTCGGCAGACATGCCGGCGTAGTTCCACACCACCGTCACGACCGGGATATTGATGTCCGGGAAGATATCGGTCGGGGTACGGACGATCGCCAGCGGGCCGACGAACAGGATGAGCAGGGCGAGGACGACGAAGGTATAGGGCCGCTTCAGCGCGACCCGGACGATCCACATGAAGGACTAACACCGAAGATACGACCGGGAGCGCCCGAGCGCTTCACCTTGCGAAAGCCACCGTTTCAGGCCGGTTTGTTGTTGACCTGGCATTTGTCAGAGGCTGCTCACTGCTGAGGTGGCGTAAAGCCTAAAACGGATAGGCGCGGCGCTCGACTGCTGCCGCAGCGAGCGTCCGCCGAAGCGCGACCGTATTGACGGACGGGACGCGCATCACATCCTCAGCCGGCACTTCCAAGGCCGCCAGCGCCGTTCGCGCGTTCTGCTGTGCTCGAGCAGCCGCATCCGCAAGGTAGGCGCGCGCGGCTGCGGCATGAAGCGCCGACCCCGCCGCGCTGGCCCGTAGCACCGCGCTCTCGGAAGCAAAGACGTCGATCATGATGTCGGCCGCTGCCATCAGGACTTCCTGGTGGTCCGCCAGCCTGTCGCCGTATCGTTCGACGGCGCGCCCCAGCACGTTGCAGGCGGTTGCTTTCATGGCCGCGACGACCGAAGCGTCGTCCGGCGGCCCGAGGCGTGGCGCAGCAGCTGCCGGACGTTCGGCGCCGTCGAAGATCGGGAGCGCGCCTTTCATCGCGCGGCGGAGCGCGAGGCTTGGAATCAGCACGCGATTGATCTCGTTCGTGCCTTCGAAAATCCGGTTGACGCGACCATCGCGGTAGCGGCGCTCGGCAGCGTAGTCGCGGACGAACCCGTTCCCGCCGTGCACCTGCACGTTCTCGTCGAAGATGAAGTCGGCGATTTCGCTGCCGGCGACCTTCACAATCGACGATTCGATCGCGAATTCCTCGAGCGCGGACAGCACACGCGCCGGCGAATGATCGCCGTGGAGCGCGCCGTCGATCAACCCGGCGGTCCGGTACAGCATGGCTTCGAGCGCGTACTGACGCGCGACCATGTCGCCGAGCTTCTGCGCGATCGCGCCAAAGGCGGCGATCGGCTTTCCGAACTGCCGCCGCTCCGCGGCGTACCGGACGGCTTCGTCGATCGCCACACGCGCGCCGCCGCTGCACATCGCCCCCAGCTTCAGCCGGCCGTAGTTGAGCGTGTTGAAGGCAATCTTGTGCCCTTTGCCGATCTCGCCCAGCAGATTCTCTGCGGGCACACGTGCGTCCTGAAGAATCAGCGGGGTCGTCGACGAGCCGAGGAGCCCCATCTTGTGCTCCTCCTTCCCGCTGCTCACGCCAGGGAAGCTGCGCTCGACGATGAAGCCGGTGAAGTGCTCGCCGTCGACTTTCGCAAAGACGATGAACACGTCGGCGAACCCGCCGTTCGTGATCCACATCTTTTCGCCGTTGAGCGTGAAGCTGCCGTCCGGCTGGCGTGTCGCGCGCGTCTTGGCGCCAAGCGCGTCGGACCCCGACCCCGACTCGCTGAGCGCGTATGCGCCGATGATTTCGCCCGTGACGAGGCGCGGAAGATACTGGCGCTTCTGCGCGTCCGTGCCGAAGCAGACGACCGGCGTAATGGCGAGCCCTGTCTGCGCGCCGAAGGTGGTGGCGAAGGACGCACACCGGCCGACAGCTTCGCCGACGATCACCGATGAGATCTTGTCGAGATCGAGGCCGCCGTACGCGTCGGGAACATCCGTCGCGAGCAGTCCAAGTTCACCGCAGCGCTCGATCAGCGTGCGCGCCAGCGGCCAGTCCTTCTGTTCCAATCGATCGAGGACCGGCAGCACCTCCCCGTCGACGAACGCCTCCGCCGTCTGCCCGATCAACTTCTGCTCGTCGTCGAACCGTTCGCGCGTGAAGATGGTTTCGGAAGACGCGTCGGTCACGAGCCAAGCGGCGCCGCGCACCGTGAGCTCGCTCATTGCGCGGCACCCTGCGGCAGTCCCGATGCGAGGCAGGCCTGAAGGCCTGCGCTACGGAAAGGGCGATGACGCGCGTTTGTTTCTGTAGCGCAGCCCTTTAGGGCTGCCAC
>JAICSD010000508.1 GCA_025937075.1 Vicinamibacteria bacterium
GAACCCGCCGAAGAAATACCAGGACATCTACCCGTTCGATTTCGAGTCGGAGGACTGGCGATCGCTGTGGCAGGAGCTGAAGGCGGTGATCGAGTTCTGGATCGGTCACGGCGTCAGGATCTTTCGCGTCGACAATCCGCACACGAAGCCGTTCCGGTTCTGGGAATGGGCGCTCTCGGACATCCGCACGCGCCATCCGGACGCGATTTTCCTCTCGGAGGCGTTCACGCGGCCGAAGATCATGCGGCGGCTCGCGAAGATCGGGTTCTCACAGTCGTACACGTATTTCACGTGGCGGAATACGAAGTCGGAGCTGACGGAGTACTTCACCGAGCTGACGCAGACCGACGTCCGCGAATACATGCGGCCCAACCTCTTCGTGAACACGCCGGACATCCTGCACGAGTACCTGCAGCACGGCGGACGCCCTGCGTTCCAGGCGCGGCTCGTGCTCGCCGCGACCCTCGGCGCGAGCTACGGCGTCTACAGCGGGTTCGAGCTGTGCGAGAACGTCCCCGTCAGACCCGGCAGCGAGGAATACCTCGATTCCGAGAAGTACCAGATCAAGCCGCGCGACTTCACGCGGGCCGACAGCCTCGCCGAGCTGATCGGCCGCGTGAACGCGATCCGTTCGGCTCACCCGGCGCTGCAGTCGGATCGTACGGTGCGGTTCCACCGGACCGACAACGATCAGTTGATCTGCTACAGCAAGCGAACGGCCGATGGCGCCGACACGATTCTCGTCGTCGTCAATCTGGATCCGCATCACATGCAGCACGGGTGGGTACACGCACCCTTCTCGGCGTGGGGGTTGCTGCCAGGGCCAGCGGTGGAAGTGCAGGACCTGCTATCGGACGAGCGGTACTACTGGGCCGGCGAATGGAACTACGTGCGGCTCGATCCGCAGCTGAGGATCGCGCACATCCTGGAGGTTCGCGCTGACGCGCGTTGAGCATGCAACCGGCATTGACGAGCACCTACCCGGCCTCGACGAGCGTCACCGAGACGCGGGTGTCGGATCCGCTCTGGTACAAGGACGCGGTCATCTACGAAGCGCACGTGCGCGCGTTCTTCGACAGCAATGACGATGGCATCGGGGACTTTCCCGGCCTGACGAGCCGTCTCGATTACCTCCAGAGCCTCGGGATCAACTGCCTGTGGCTGCTCCCCTTCTATCCATCGCCGCTGCGAGACGACGGGTACGACATTGCCGATTACGAGGGCATCCACCCGAGCTACGGGACGCTGCAGGATTTCGATCGCTTCATGGAGGAAGCGCACAAGCGCGACATCCGCGTCATCACGGAACTCGTCATCAACCACACATCCGATCAGCACCCGTGGTTCCAGGCGGCGCGCCGCGCGCCGGCGGGCTCACCCGAGCGCGAGTTCTACGTGTGGAGCGACACGAACCAGAAGTATGAGGGCGTCCGGATCATCTTCACCGATACCGAACGATCGAACTGGTCCTGGGACGACACGGCGAAGGCGTATTACTGGCATCGCTTCTTCCATCATCAGCCGGACCTGAACTTCGACAACCCCCACGTGCTCGACGCGGTGATCCGCGTGATGCAGTTCTGGCTCGATCGCGGCGTCGACGGACTGCGGCTCGACGCCGTCCCGTATCTCATCGAGCGCGAGGGGACGATCTGCGAGAACCTCGAGGAGACGCACGCGATCCTGCGGGAGATTCGGCGCGTGCTCGACGCACGGTACCCGGACCGCATGCTGCTCGCGGAGGCGAACCAGTGGCCGCCGGACGTCCGCCCATACTTCGGCGAAGGCGACGAATGCCACATGGCGTTCCACTTCCCGCTGATGCCGCGCATGTTCATGGCGCTCCGGCAGGAGGATCGGCATCCGATCACGGAGATCCTGCGCCAGACGCCCGACATTCCGGATCGCTGCCAGTGGGGGCTGTTCCTGCGCAACCACGACGAGCTGACGCTCGAAATGGTCACGGACGAAGAGCGGGACTACATGTACCAGTCCTACGCGGCGGATCCGCAGATGCGGATCAATGTGGGCATCAGGCGGCGGCTCGCGCCCTTGATGGAGAACAGCCGCCGGCGCATCGAGCTGCTGAACGCGCTGCTCTTCTCGTTCCCGGGGACGCCGGTCATCTACTACGGCGACGAAATCGGGATGGGGGACAACATCTATCTCGGCGACCGCAACGGGGTCCGCACGCCGATGCAGTGGACAGGCGACCGCAACGGCGGGTTCTCCCGAACCGATCCGGCGCGCCTCTATGCGCCGCCGATCATGGATCCGGTGTACGGCTATCAGGCGATTAACGTCGAAGCCCAGGAGCGTTACCCGTACTCGCTCCTCAACTGGATGAAGCGGCTGATTGCGATGCGTAAGCAGCACCGCGCCTTCGGCCGCGGATCGCTCGAGTTCGTGGGTTGCCACAACCGCAAGATCCTCGCCTTCCTCCGGCGTGACGATCGCGAAACCATCCTCGTCGTCGTCAACCTGTCGCGGACGGTGCAGCCGGCGGAGCTCGATCTTCGGGCGTTCGCGGGCCTCATCCCGGTGGAGATGAACGGCCTCACGGAATTTCCGCGGATTGCGGATCGGCCGTTCTTTCTCTCACTGGGGCC
>JAICSD010000161.1 GCA_025937075.1 Vicinamibacteria bacterium
CCCCTCCGCCTCCGAGCAGCGCACGATCGCCGCCGCGATCTCCCCCCGGTAGAAGGCGTCCCGCCCCAGGCGGACCGCGGCGTGACCCCTGGTACGCAGAATCTGCGACCGTGTGTAAATCGTTCACCGGGGTCTGACCCCGGAGGGTCAGGCGCCGGGGTCAGACCCCTGTCAAGCGGCTGACGCGGGCGGTAGCTCGGTGGTGAACAGCGTGCGGCCCGAGAGATCGTGCAGCTGCACGGTCAACGTCCGCTGGCGCGCACTCGCTTTCAGCGTGCCGAAGAACTGGAACCCGTCGCTCGGTGGACGATTCCCCTTCATGCCGGCCGGAACGCCGACGAACTTCGGCTCGGGCCCGAACGTCGGATCGAGCTGGTTCGGGCCGAACGTCCCCGCGTTCAGTGGACCAGCTACGAACTCCCAGAAAGGATCGAACTCGGTGAACGTCGCACGCGACGGATCGTAGTGGTGCGCCGCGCAGTAATGGACGTCCGCCGTAATCCACACGACGTTGCGGACGCGATGTGTTTTCAGGTGACGCAGAAGGTCGGCGATCTCCAGCTCGCGGCCGAGCGGTAACCCGGCATCGCCGTTCGCGACGGCTTCGTAGGCGTCCGGACCGTCGCGGACGATGAGCGCGAGCGGCAGGTCGGCGGCGACGATCTTCCAGACGGCGCGGCTGTTCGTGAGGCCGTCCTTCAGCCATTGCAGCTGCCGCGCGCCGAGAATCGCCGCGGCATCGTTCATCGCCGGCTGACGATTCGGACTGTTCGCGCTCTTGTAGCTCCGCATATCGAGCGCAAAGACCTCGACGAGCGGTCCCATCGGAATCGATCGGTACACACGCTCGGGGTCGTCCCCCACGAGCGGCAGCGGATAATGCTCGAAGAACGCCTGACGCGCGCGGGCCGCGAGCAGCGCGACGGACTTGACGTCGTACCGCGCGTCGTTGTCCTGTCGGCGCTCCCAGAACCAGTTGTCGCGGACCTCGTGATCGTCCCACATCACGACCTGCGACACTTCCGACGTGAGCCGGCGCATGTGATCGTCCGCGAGGTTGTACTGATGACAGCCGCGGAAATCGTCAATCGTCTGCGCGACTTTCGATTTCGCGGGCGTAACGATGTTCTTCCAGATACTGCCGTCATCGAGCTTCACCTCGGGAAGCAACGGCTGGTCGGCGTAGATGGTGTCGCCGACGTTGATGAACACGTCGGGTTGCGCGCGGCGGATCGTGTCGTACAGCCGAAGGCCGCCCCACTCGGGATTCCTGCCCCAACCCTGACCAACGGTGTCCGCGGACCACGCGAGCGTGATGTCGCGAGGCACCAGCGCCGGCGTCGTGAAACTGGCCGACGCCGGGTCGCTCCACGTCCGGAGATCGGACAAATCCTGAAACAGGACGCGATAGAAGATGCGCTGGCCTGGCGGAAGATCCGTCAGTACTGTCCTGCAGGTGAAGTCGGAGGTCTCGAGCGCGGCGGGTCCGCGAACGCGCTGTGCATCCGCGAACCGTTCGGTCGTGGCGTACTCGACGAACATGCGCGAAGGGCGATCCGCGCGGCTCCAGATAATCGCGCGTCCTGCGCCGACGTCGCCAGCCGCAACGCCGAAGGGCGCTTCCGGCTTCGCACCCGGGGCGGCGACGATCGCGGGCGCCTGCGCCATGACGCGGCCGCCGAATGCCGACGCAGCCGCGCCGGCCACAGCGGACTGCAGGAACTCGCGGCGGCTCACTCGGCGTCGTGTCATTTTCCGAGGCGCGCCGGGATCGTGCCGAGCTCTCGCGCAGAAGGAAGGCCGTGTGAGGCAGACGCCCGGGTCGCGGCACGAAGCACCGCGTCCGCCATGGCTTCCGCCGCGAGCGCGCCGATGGTCCCATAGTTCGCGTCGCCGTTCCACGTGCCCGTCGCCAGCGAGAAGATCGTGTCGCCGTCGTACGGCGTGTGAATCGGAGAGATCGTGCGCGCGTAGCCGTCCTGTGCCATCTGCGCCATCTTCTCCGCCTGCACCTTCGTCAGCCGCGCGTTCGTGCCGACAACGCCGATCGTCGTGTTCTCGCCGGTGCGTCCGCCAGTCGATCCCGTCTGCCGCAGCAGCCTGCGCGCGTCCGCGAGCTTGCCGTCGGGACCGCGAACGCCGGCCACGACCGCGCCCGTCACGGGATCGATGATGTCGCCAAACGCGTTCACGGCGACCAGCGCGGCGACGACGAGGCCGTTTGGAAGCTTGATCGCCGACGAGCCGACCCCTGCCTTCATGGGCCCGCCGTTGGAACTGGCCGCGACGCCGTGGAACTTGCCGACGGTGGCGCCGGCGCCCGCGCCAACGTTGCCCTCCTGCACGGGCGCTTCCGTCGCCGCTTCGATCGCCCGATAGCCGCAGTCCGCCGTCGGCCGGATCTTCGGATTCCCGCCGAACCAGAGGTCGATGAGAATGGCCGAGGGGACGATCGGGACGACCCCCGCGGCGCCGACCGGATATCCAATGTGATGTTCGTCCAGCCAGCGTACGACGCCCGATGCCGCATCGAGGCCGTAGGCGCTGCCGCCCGCCAGCACGATGGCGTTGACGATCTGGACGTCGTTCACGGGATTCAGCAGATCGGTTTCGCGCGTGCCCGGCGCACCGCCGCGGACATCGACGCCTCCAACCGTGCCGTCCTTGACGAACACGACGGTGCAGCCGGTCGGCCGTTCGGCCAGCGTGAAGTGGCCGACCTTGATCCCATCGACGGCGGTCAGCGTCGCGTTGTCATCTGCCGGTTGTGCGAAGGTCACGCCTGATGCGCGCATGTCGGTGGAAGAGCGCACAGCCGTCGTCGCCTCCTGTCGCCCCGGAGCCGCGGCAGCGAGCGCAGCGGTCAGCGTGGCCGAGAGAATTGCCGTTGTAAGCTGGTGCGATCGCATCGCGTCCACCGTCCAGTATAGCCACCGCGCGCGTTGCATCCGGCGCCTGAATGCCATACCTCCTCATCATCGTCTGTTATTCCGCGATCCAAGTGGCGCTTGGACTCTGGATCGCGCGCCGCGTGCGCGGGACGGGCGATTTCTTCGTTGCGGGCCGCCGGCTTGGTCCCGGCCTCCTGTTCGCCACGCTGCTTGCGCCCAACATCGGCGTCGGATCGACCGTCGGCGCGGCCGGACTCGGGTACCAGAACGGCCTTGCCGCCTGGTGGTGGGTTGGATCGGCAGGCATCGGATCGGTGGTCCTCGCGCTGTGGGTCGGCCCGCGGATCTGGCGTGTTGCCGCGGCGCACGACCTGCGCACGGTCGGTGATTTCCTCGAATGGCGTTACGACGCCCGCGTCCGCGCGATCATCGCCGCGCTGTTGTGGATCGGAACGATTGCGATCCTTGCCGGCCAGTTGATTGGCATCGCGTGGATCCTCGAGGTGGTGACCGGCGCGCCGAAAATCGTCGGGTGCGCGCTCGGCGGCGTCGTCGTGATCGCGTACTTCACGGCGGGCGGGCTCCTCTCGTCCGCTGCCGTCAACGTCGTCCAGCTGGCCGTGAAGATGACCGGGTTCTTCGTCGCGCTGCCGCTCGTCATCGGTGCGGCGGGGGGAATGTCCGCTCTGCACGTTTCACTCGGCGATGGGGCGATGTGGAACCCATGGCAGAGCGGGACGTCCGGCTGGATGTACGTGGCGCTGCTCGCGCCGAACTTCATCGTTTCGCCGGGACTCCTGCAGAAGGTGTACGGCGCGCGGGACGAGCGCACGGTTCGCGTGGGCGTTGGCTTGAACGCGATCGCCTTGTTCGGATACGCGATAGTTCCGGCGATCTTGGGCATGTCGGCCCGGGTGCTGCATCCCGATCTCGGGAATCGGGAACTGGCGCTGCCGATGCTCTTCATGCACGACGTTCCGTTCGCTGTCGGAGCGCTGGGCCTCGCGGCCGTGTTTTCGGCGGAGGTGAGCGCTGCGGATGCGACATTGTTCATGCTCGCCACATCGCTCTCCAAGGACCTCTACAAGCGATTCGTCAAGCCCGCTGCTGACGATCGTCAGGTCCTGTTCGTCGCGCGCGCCTCGGCCGTCCTCGGCGGAACTCTCGCGATTGCAGTCGCGTTCGTGTCGAAGACGATCATCGATGCGCTTTCGCTCTTCTACACGATCGTGGCTGTGAGCCTGTTCGTCCCGCTCATCGCCGGTCTGTACGTGCGGCGGCCGCGCGGCGGGGATGCGCTCGCCGCCGTCGCCGGAGGCGTCATTGCGATCGGCGCAGGCCGCTTCTCCGGAAACGTTGCAGGCCTGACCCCCGCGATGCTGGGTCTCATCGCCGCGACGGCTGCGTTTGCGCTCAGCTTCGCTATTCGCGGGACGCGAACGAACGTGATGCGTTACGAGGATTCGCGCAACTAGAGTTGCGCGCTACTTCAGGGCGTTGCTGAGCAGCAGATCGTGATCACCCGGTGGCTCGAAGCCCGCCCGCCGCAGCGCCAGCGCAATCTGCGCCCAATGTCTCGTCTCGTGAATCAGGCAATGAAAGAGGAGCTTGCGCGGCGTCGCGCTCAACGCGGCGCCTGACTGGAGCGTGAACGTCCTTGGCTCGTCGGCCACGTCCGGATCGAGGTCCGAGACGAACTGCTCGAGCTCGCGCCGGACCGAGGCGCCGTAATCGAACAGCGGTGGAGCATGCCGGCCGCTCAGGCCTGTCTGTGTATCGAGCGGCGAGCCGTGCAGGCGCTGGAGGTGACGACGTTCGACGATGAAGATGTGATCGATGAGCGAACCGACCGTCGGGAAGCGGCCGCCCGGCTGCACCTCGACGTCCAGCGTATCCGGATGCGAGACGAGCCACGCCCGCCACTTGTCGCGTTCTTCGTTCGTGTACCGAAGCAGCTCTTCGAATGCCAGTTCCATCTACTTCATCACTTCTTCTGCGGTCACGATTGAGACCGGTCCCAGATTCAACGCGCGGACTCCCGGTTCGATCACCTTCCGATCGCCGACGATGACGACAGCGAACTTGTCGGGCTGAATGTACTTGTCGGCGACGCGCTTCACGTCGGCGGCGCTGACGGCGGCCACGTGTTCGCCGTACGTCTCGTAGTAATCGGCGGGCAGGTTGTACACGTAAACCTGCGAGAACGCGCTCGCCACGCGCCTCGTCGTCTCGAAGACGCGCGGGAGCTGCAGCGCGAGGAAGCTCTTGGCTTTCGCCAGCTCCTCGGCGCCGACGGGTTGATGGATCCGCATGAGCTCGTTGAAGAACTCCTTCACCGCTTCGGACGTCTTGTCCGTCTGCACGCCCGCCGCAGCATAGAACGGACCTGCGGCCTTGCGCATCTCGAAGGTCGACCCCGCCCCGTACGCATAGCCGTGCTGCTCGCGCAGGTTCGCGTTCAGCCGGGACGTGAAGGTCTCGCCGAGGATCGTGTTCAGCACGCGCAGCGCAAAGTAGTCCGGCGTCGAGCGGGCGACGCCGACCCACCCGATCTGAATCTGCGACTGCGCCGCGCCAGGCTTGTCGATGATGTACACGTGTCTGGCCGTGAGCTGGGGAGCAGTGGAAACGGCTGCCGGGGCAGAGCCCGGCGTTCCTTTCCATTGGCCCAGCGTTCGTTCGAGCATCGGGACGATCGTGTTCGCGTCCGTGTCGCCCGTCACGACCAGCGTCGCGTTCGACGGGCGGAACGCGGCCGCGTGGAAGGCCTCGAGGTCCGCAACGGCAAGCCCCTGGAGCGAGGCCGCCGTACCGATTTGTGCCGTGCCGTACCGATGGCGCGGCCCATACACGATGCGCGGGAACGCGAATCGGACGAGCTGCTCAGGATCGTCGCGTGCCTGGATGAGAGAGGTGAGCCGCTCCTCGCGAACTCTCTTCAATTCGGCGTCGGGAAACGTCGGGCGTGCGATGACGTCGGCGAACACTGGCAGCGCGTCGGCCAGCCGCGCGACAGGGACGTGCAGATCGGCGAACGCGGCATCGACGGCCGCCGTCGTCGTCAGCTCGGCGCCGAGAAAGTCGATGGCGTCCGCAATCTGCAGCGCGGTGCGATCGCCGGCGCCTTCGTCCAGCATGTCCGCCGTGAGGCTCGCCAGGCCGAACTTGCCCTCCGGATCCGACGCGCTTCCGGCGCGAACGGCCAGTTCGAGCTGCACGGTCGGCACCTTGTGCATCCCGACGACCCAGACGGCCAACCCGTTCGAGAGCGTCCGCTTCTCGACGGCGGGGACGTGCACGGCAGGCACGGGGCCGATTGCGGGCGGATGCGATCGATCCGGCGCCTGCTGGGCAGAGAGGCCAAGCGACAGCGTGGCGATTGCTGCGACGATCGAGGCACGCGAGCGGGGGCGGATCACTTCGCGGGCTCCACGATCAGCTCAACGCGGCGGTCGAGCGGCAGAAAGCGCGCGGCGATCGCCTGCAGGTCGGCCGGCGACAGCGCGTGATACCGCGAGAGATCCTCGTTGAAATAGCCCGCGTTGCCGGCCGCGAAGTCGTACGCGTTCAATTGATCCCCCACGCCGCCGAATCCACCGACGCGCTCCATCCGATCATAAAAGGATGCTTCCATCTGGTTGAGGGCGCGCTTGAACTCGCGCTCGTCCGGCGGCGATTCCTGCAGGCGCCGGATTTCTTCGTCGACGATGCCCCGAATCTTGTCCATCGTGGAGGCCACGCTCGTGCCCTGAGCCGGCGGCTTCGCCGTGACGGTAATCTCGAATTGGGAATTGAGCCGTTGCGATGCTTGCACGGCCGAGACGTCCTGCGCGATCTGCAGGTCGTACACGAGGCGCTTGTAGAGCCGCGAGTTCTTGCCTCCGGCGAGCACCAGCGCGACGAGGTCCAGCTCCGCATCGCCGGGCGCAAGGCCGGGCGGTGTGATCCAGTCAAGGTACAGGCGGGGAAGCTGGACGTGATCCTGAATGGTCTTGCGGCGCGTTTCGGTCAGGAACGCGTGCGGATAGTCGATCGGCGGCACCGGTGCCGCTCCCGGCTTCACGTCGGAAAACCACTTCTCGACGGCAGCCTTCGCGGCGGCTGAATCGATGTCGCCCGCAATCACCAGGCTGGCGTTCGATGGTTCGTAATACCGCCTGAAGAAGTCCAGGACGTCTTCGTAGCTGGCCGCCGAGAGATCTTCCATCGAGCCGATCGTCGGCCAGCGGTAGGGATGCCCTTCCGGGTACAGCATCTCGCCGATGGCGATCGACGCCATTCCGTACGGCGCGTTCTCGTAGTTCTCACGGCGCTCGTTCTTCACGACATCGCGCTGCGCGTCCACGGTCTTCGGGGACATCGCGTCGAGCAGGTATCCCATCCGATCGGATTCGAGATACAGCGCGAGGTCGAGCGCGTTGGACGGGACGTCGATGTAGTAATTCGTGCGGTCGTCCGCGGTCGATGCGTTGTTCGTTCCGCCGGCCGCTTCGAGCAGCTGATCGAACGCGCCGTACTTCACGTGGCCCGATCCCATGAACATGAGATGCTCGAACAGGTGCGCGAACCCGGTGCGGCCGGGCTTCTCGCGCGCCGAGCCGACGTGGTACCAGACGTTCACCGTGAGCAGCGGGACCGTGTGATCCTCGTGCAGGATCACGTGCAGCCCGTTCGGCAGCGTGAATTGCGTGAACGGCACGTCGAAGCGCTGCTCCGCCGGAGGCGCCGCCGGCGCCTGCGCCTGCAGCACCGGCGCAGCCGCCACGAGGAGCGCTCCAAGCATCCAGCGCCGCATCGTCTTCTTCATGCAGAGATTCTAATACTCTAAAGAGGATGTTCTCGGATCGCGTGCCCTCGGATCGTGAACCGAATCGTCTGGCGGGTGCGCTGTCGCGGATCCGCGGACGCACGCCAATCCTCGATCTGACCGTCTCGAATCCCACTCGTGTGAATCTTCCGTATCCGCCCGATCTTCTCGCCGGGCTTGCCGACCCTGCGGGGTTGACGTACACCCCTGAGCCGTTGGGGCTCGTCACCGCGCGGGAAGCCGTGGCGGGCGAGCTGAATCGACGCGGCCTCCGGATTCCCGCGCGCCAGGTGGTCCTCGCCGCGAGCACGAGCGAGGCGTACTCGCTGCTGTTCAAGTTGTTGTGCGATGCCGGCGCGGCCTCGGTCCTCACACCCGTGCCGAGCTATCCGTTGTTCGATCACCTCACGCGTCTCGATGGCGTGCAGCAGCGCCGCTACGAGCTCGACTACTACAGCGGTTGGAGCCTCGACGTCCACACGCTCGATCGGGAGTGGACGTCCGACACGCGCGCCGTGCTCGTGGTGAGCCCGAACAATCCCACCGGCTCCATCATCGGGCACGAGGACATGTCGGGCCTGTTCGAGCGGTGTGCCGCACGGCGCGCCGCCCTCATCATCGACGAGGTCTTCTGCGACTATCCGCTGAGGGGTGGCCTTCCCGATCCGCTACAGAGCGATCGCTGTCTTCAATTCCGCCTCGGAGGGCTGTCCAAGAGTGCGGGGCTGCCTCAGCTGAAGCTCGCGTGGATTGCCGTCGACGGTCCGACGCCTGTCGTCGAGGAAGCGCTCGACCGTCTCGAGTTGATCGCGGATACCTATTTGTCCGTGTCGACGCCCGTGCAGTGCGCGCTTCCGCGGCTGCTGCACGAGAGCCGTCCCGTTCGCGATGCCATCCTCGGGCGAGTGCTCGAAAATTATCACGCGCTTCGACGGATGGCGACAGACTTGCACGGCGTCACGGTCCTGGACGCGGATGGGGGCTGGTCCGCAGTCCTTCGCGTGCCAGCCGTGGCGAGCGAGGAGGCGTTGGTGCTCGATCTGCTCGAGCG
>JAICSD010000384.1 GCA_025937075.1 Vicinamibacteria bacterium
CTTCCTTGGCTCGACCAGCCGCCGCCCTTCCCTTTCCCCGAGATCGCCGGAAGCCAGTTGGTCTGGGAGGACCTCGACTCCTGGCTGATCCCTCCCGAACAGTTCTTCTTCGTCGCTCATTATGGCGTTCCCAGTGGTCTCGACCAGGCCGCGAGCTCCTGGAGCGTTCAGGTCGCTGGCCTGATTGCCCGACCGATGTCTCTGTCGCTGCCGGACCTGAAAGCCCTGCCTCGGCGGGAGGTGGACTTCACCCTCGAGTGCTCGGGCAACACCGGCCTCCCCTTCATCACCGGCCTCGTCGGCAATGCGCGCTGGGCCGGCACACCGCTCGCTCCGCTGTTGCAGGAAGCCCGCCTTTTGAAGGACGCCGTCGAAGTCGTGTTCTATGGCATCGACCAGGGCACGCAGACGATCCGCGACAACACAGGGATCCTCAGCGCGGGGCGCACGGGGACGATCCCGCCTGAAGGCGGACTGACGATCACCGAGCGGTTCGCCCGCAGCATGTCGCTCGATGACGCGCTCGATCCGCGCAACCTGCTCTGCTACGAGATGAACGGCCAGGATCTGCCGCACAAGAACGGGTTCCCTGTGCGTTTGATCGCCCCTGGTTGGTATGGCGTGGCGAACGTCAAGTGGCTGACACGCATCGAGGTGCGCGACCAACGCCATGCGGGCAACTTCATGGCACGGGATTACGTGACCATCCGGGAGGAGCAGCGCGGCGGCAATCCACTCTGGACGTTCAGCACCGTGCGGCACTTCCGGCTCAAGTCGGCTCCAGCGAAGGTCGTCCGTCGCGGCAACGGGTATGTCGTCCTCGGCGCGGCATGGGGCGCGCCGATCGCGGCCGTGGAGGTTCGTATCGACGACGGACCGTGGATGCCGGCGAGCCTTTTCGGGCCGGTGGCACACCGGCGGAGGTCGCGCGGCCTTGCGTGGCGATTCTGGACGTTCAACTGGGGAATGCCTGCAGCCGGCGAGCATCGAGTCACATCAAGGGCCTTCGACGAGGCGGGCAACGTGCAGCCTCCACCGAACGATCCGTTCCTCGCCAGCAAGGTGACTTTCTGGGAGAGCAACGGGCAGATCACGCGCCACGTTCTCATTCCGTGATCGCGGCTGACCGAAGCCGGGCACGATCAGTGTGCATGATCGATCGGAAACGGCTGGCCCGACCACGCACGAACCGATGTCCACGGTGCTGCCGGCGACGACCAGAAGGGGTCGGACGCCGGCAGGCCCAAGGGCAGCAATCCCACCGAACAGAGATACAGACTGCCCGTCGAAATATAGGTCTCGCCGACGCCCGGCTGGTGGCCGCAGAAGCCGATGCGCAGCCAGCCGTTCTCGTCGAAGGTCCCTGGCGCGTCGACCGACCGCTTGATGATCGCCGTCAACGCGCCGCGGACCTGCGCGGGAGAGACGCCGTCGGGCAGCGAGCGGCGGAGCGCCATCAGCGCGAGCAGTTGAAAGGCGCCGAAGCGGTACGCGAGCGAGCGGCCGATCGCGGGGAAGGATCCGTCCGGAGCAATGAGGCGTTCCTGGATCGCGGCGTAGCGGACCGCGCGCTCGCGGACGCGCGGGATCATGTCCTTCCACGCCTGGTTCTCGTCGGCGCACGTTTCGAGCACTTCGAGCAACATCGGGTGGATGACGAAGCTGTTGTAGTAATCCCAGTGGAACTCGGGGCCGTCGCCGTAAATGCCATCACCCTTGTACCACTGCTCGTGCTGACGGACGGCGTAATCCACGCGCAGGCGATCCCAGTTCGCGCCGAGCCGCAGGAGCGCGGCTTCGACCGTCGCGGCGAACAGCAGCCAGTTGTTGTAGTTCGGGATGATGACCCGCGCGGACTCGAGAGCGGCGACGAGATTCTTCTTGACGCGTGCGTCGAGCGCGCCCACCAGGGTCTTCGGCGCGCGAAGCAGCGCCTCACCGAGGAACGCCGCGTCGACGAGCGGCTGGCGCTCGCGGGTGAAGTTGAGGAAGTCCGGCGACGCGGGGTCGACCGCGTGCGCGATCGCTTCCTGCGCCAGCGATGCGTAGCGCGCCCGCTCGCGTCCCTCCTCGGTCTGATCGCCCCCAAGCTCGAGCCATGGCGCCATCCCCGCGAGGAGCCGTCCTATCGCCTCCAGGTGCGTGACCGATCGCCGATCCGCTCCAGGCGCCTGCTCGACCGGCATCTTCGCCTTCAGTGTCCCCGCGGCAAGATTCGTGAGCACGGGCTCAGCCAGCCGCCTCATGACACCGATCCAGTACGCCCGATCGCCACCGGCTTCCGGGGCCGCGCGCTGCCCACTCGCACCGACGCTCGTCGCCATCGCCACTACTCCTCCGCTCGTCTTCAGAAACTCACGCCGCGTCATGGCTCACAGGAGTTCAGGAGACCGGGAGAAATGAACAGGAGACCAGGAGTTCAGGAGATCTTGATTCCATAATGTTCTCTTGATCTCCTGATCTCCTGTGATCCTCTCGTGATCTCCTCATCTCTTGTGAATAGCGACCACGAACCCCCCGTGACCGCGCATCGCGATCGTCAGTCGATCCTTCGCAGTCACGTCGCGCGATTCGGAGGCGAACGTCCGGTCGCTCTCTCCGTCACCAATAATCGCGGCCGTCCACTGACCCGCGCCGAGGAAGTCGAGCGGCACAGCGACCGTCGATGCGTCGGGCTGACCATTCAATCCGCCGACATACCACACGTCGCCGTCGCGCCGCGCGATCACGACGCCGCGCCCGGGCTCCCCCGAAATCGCTCGCGTCTCGTCCCACGCGACGGGCACGCGCCGCAGGAACTCCTTCGGCGCGTCCGGCAGGCCGCGGTAGGACTCCACGCTGTCGGCGAAGTGCTGCACGCCCGCCTCGAACACGACGGATAGTGCGAGCTCGTGCGCGTTCGTCGTCTTGTGCGGGTACTTCGAGTCGCTGAACGTCACGGGCGTGTAGTCCATCGCGCCGACCACGTTGCGCGTGAAGGGGAGAATCGTGTTGTGGACGGGAGAGTTGTCCGCAAAGATCTGCTTGCCCTTGTACTGCTCCGCGCCGAACACCGCTTCCATGCCAATCAGGTTGGGAAACTCGCGTGCCCAGCCGCGCGGAAGCGTGCAGCCGTGAAAGTCGACGAGCAGGTGGAAGTCCGCGGCGTCGCGCAGCACGTCGCGATATTGCCGGATCCGATCCTGCTTGTCGCTGTGCCAGAAATCGACCTTCACGCCTTTCACGCCCCAGTCGCGCAGCTTGGCGAACTCCGCGCGCCTCACATCCTTCGTCGTCATCCGATCACGCGGCTGCTCCGTGACGTCGTTGTGCGGTCCGCCCGAGTTGTACCAGAACAGGAGCCCAATATTCCTGGCCTTCGCGTGGGCGACGACGTCCTCGATGGAGCCGGACTGCATCAGATTCCAGTTCGCGTCGACGAGCGCGTACTCCCATCCCATGTCCGCCGCGAGATCGGTGAACGCGTTCAGCTCCTCGGCATGCTTCGGGCTGTCGCTCTTCGACCACCAGCTCCACGCGGCGCGGCCTGGCTTGATCCAGCTCCAATCGGTGCCGCTGGCAGGCGCAGGAGAGAGGTCGAGTACGAGATCCGACTCGATGATCCGCGGCGCCGTGTCGCCGATGATGACGGCGCGCCAGGGGAGCGCCCACGGAAGCGTGGAGACGGGTTCCACGGCGCCGACGCCAAGGCCTTCCTTGGGATCGGGGAACCGCAGCGAATAGACGTTCCCCGGCGCATCCGACGCGAGCCGCGATGCGCAATACTTGTCGTCGAGCGCCGCTTCCGTGATGAGCAGCCACTGGTTGGATGGTGTCCGGAACAACGCGGGGAAGTCCCAGCCGTCCGGTCTCGGCGCCGCTTGTCCCGCGGGGACCTCCAGGTACAAGTCTTCGTATGCGGGCCCGAATCTCGCCGGTGGCTGCTGCGGCATCAGCCATCCGGTCGATCGATCGGGCACGTGGAAGCCCGTGGTCTCCGCGATGACGGTCTTCTGAGCGGCATCCGTTTCGGGAAAGCGGTATCGAAATGCGACCCCATCGTCGTGGGCGCGCAGAACGATGTCGAGGCGAGCTCCGTTCTGGTTGGCGAACGTCAGGACCCGCTCGCGGCCGTTGACGGCGTGGTCCCGGCGTTTCCCGTGCGGCATGCGATAGTGCTCGCTGATCGTGCGCGGTTCGGACGCGCTCACGAATGTCAACCGGCGCACGAACTCCTGATCGGTTCTGCGGATGCCGAGCGGCGAATCGAGGAGAATCGCGGCCTTCTGATGCGACACGCGCCAGACGAGCTGCCCATCATCATGCCGGACCACGGTGATGCGCGTCCGTCCATCGGGAGAATCGAGCGTCCACTCCTGCGCGCAGGCGGCACGAGCGGAGGCGAGCACCGCAATCGCGACGAGCAGCTGTTTCACGTACCGCACCTGCAACACCACCTCTCAGAGGATCCGATCACAATCTTCCAACGCTCAGTCCGCCGTCGACATGGATCACGCTTCCGGTCGCGTAGGGCAGATCGCCTCGCACGAGGCTCAGGACAACCCGTCCGACATCGGCCGGCTGGCC
>JAICSD010000316.1 GCA_025937075.1 Vicinamibacteria bacterium
CCGCCCAACATTTTCGCGGAGCTCGCGTCGGCGGCCCAAAAAGGGCCGCCCTACCAGTTCGCGGAGCTCGCGTCGGCGGCCCATAATGGGCCGCCCTACAAGTTCGCGGAGCTCGCGTCGGCGGCCCATAAAGGGCCGCCCTACAAGTTCGCGCAGCTCGCGTCGGCGGCCCATAAGGGCTCCCCTACAAATTCGCGGAATTCGCGTCGGCGGCCCGTAAAGGGTCGCCCCACTAATTCGCGGCCCGTAAGGGGCCCTCGTTAGATGATCAGAACGGGATATCGTCGTCGGTGAGTTCGCTCACCGGTTCCCCCATCGGTTCCATGTGTTCGCCGCCGGTCGACGCGGCGCGGCGCTGACCGCCCATCCCGCCGCCACCGCCACCGCCGCCCAGCAGGACGATGCGATCGCCGCGGATTTCGGTGGTGTAGCGCTTGTTGCCGTCCTTGTCGTCCCACTGACGCGTCTGCAGCCGTCCCTCGACGTAGATCTGCTTGCCTTTGACGAGATACTCGGACAGGCTCTCGGCGGACTTGCCCCAGAGCACGATGCGGTGCCACTCCGTTTTTTCCTGCTTCTGGCCGCCCTTGTCGTTCCACACCTCGGTGGTCGCCAGGTTCAGCGTTGCCACCGGAGCGCCTCCAGGCGTGTACCGCAGTTCGGCGTCGCGCCCAAGATTGCCTACCAGGATCACCTTGTTCACACTACCCATCGCTGTCGTCCTTTCGGTGAGCCGCCGCGCCCGCGGCGGTGATGAAGAAGCTGCCAGATACCAGTTGCCGGTTTGCCGTTTCAGGTGAACTGGAACCTCGCACCTGCTGGTTCTACGTCGACTGCCGGCCGTAGCGGTCCTCGAGACGCACCACGTCGTGCAATTCCGGGGTCGACACTTCGAAGATGTCGCAGTCGGTGATCGCGGTCATGCGGTGGACCGTTTTCGGCGACACGTGGACGGCCTGCCCCGGCACCATCTCGCGCGCGACGAGCTGCTCCCCCTCCTTGATCTCGAACAGCATGCGGCCCGACCAGAGAAAAATCGTTTCGTCCTTCAGATTGTGGTACTGGAGGCTGAGCGCATGACCGGCGTTGACGTGAATCAGTTTGCCCACGTACCGGTCCGTTTTCGCCCAGTGCAGCTCGTAGCCCCACGGTTTCTCGACTTTCGTGATGTCGTTCACTATGACTCCTTGGCGTGACAGGTCAGGTCACGTCCGGGCCGGCGACAGGAATTCCGCCAGCGTTCGTTCGACGTCCGCCGCCGTGGCGGCCTTGAGCGCGCGGCTCGCGAGCCGCGCCGTCTCGGAAATCCGCATGCCCCGCACGACCTGCTTTGCCAGCGGGATCGCTGCCGGATTCATGCTGAATTCACGGAGACCCAGGCCCGCCAGCAGCGGCAGCAGCACAGGGTCGGCCGCCATCTCGCCGCACACGGACACGGGCACACCGCGCCGTCGCGCCCCGCGCGCGACGTGGCGGAGCACGCGAAGAATCGCGGGATGCAGCGGCTCGTACATGCGGGAGACGCGGTCGTCGGTGCGATCGACCGCGAGGCAGTACTGAATCAAATCGTTCGTGCCGATGCTGAAGAAATCCGCCTCTTCGGCGAGCAGGTCGATCGTCAGCGCGGCCGACGGCACTTCGATCATGATCCCGATCGGAACGTCGGGAACCGAGATGCCCTTCGCGCGCAGCTCCTCCGCCGCGTGGGCCACGACGGTTTTCGCCGCGCGCAGCTCTTCGATCCCGGTGACGAACGGAAACATGATCCGGAGCGGCCCGTGCATCGCCGCCCGCAGCAGCGCGCGAAGCTGCGCCTGAAACGGCGCGTCGAACGACAGGCTGAGTCGAAGGCCGCGAAGGCCGAGCGGTGAGCGGCTTCCTTCGGCGTGACCGGGAAGACCGAGCTGCGACTCGCTGACGTCGAACGTTCGGACGGTCACGCGGCCGCCGCCCATGCCCTCGATCAACCGCCGATAGACGGCGTATTGCGCCTCTTCGTCCAGGCTTGCGGCGGATGTACCGGCGAGCAGGAACTCCGATCGGTACAGACCGATCCCCTCCGCGCCCCGTTCCTTCGCCCGCGCGGCTTCTTCGGGGATCTCGACGTTCGCTTCAATCCGCATGTGCGTGCCGTCGAGCGTGACCGACGGCAGGTTGCGATATCCCGCCAGCGAGTGCTCATACGCCCGCCGCTTCTGCGAGCGGGCCTCGAGTTCGGCCAGCGCCTCCGGTCCCGGATCCACGAGCACGTCGCCGGACACGCCGTCGACGGCGATCAGCGCTCCGGGTGCGACGACCGCGCTCGCGTGCCGCAGCCCGGCCACTGCCGGCACGTGCAGCGATCTCGCGAGAATTGCCGTGTGGTACGTCCAGCTCCCGGCGTCGGTGACGAACGCGGCGAGCCGCTGCCAGTCGAGCTGCGCCACAATCGACGGACTGAGCTCGTCCGCGACGAGGACGAGCGGCCCCTCCAGATCCTTGAAGAGATCAGCCGGATCGCCGGTGCTCCGCAGGTTCATCTCCAGGCGGCCCACCACGTCCTCGACGTCGCCTTTGCGCTCGCGAAGATACGAATCTTCCACATCGTCGAAGACGGCGCTGATCTCGTCGAGCGCGCGCCGAAGCGCCGACGGCGCGTTCAGATGTTCATCGCGGATGATCGCCGCCGCGCGGTCGACGAGCATGGGGTCGTCCAGCATGAGGATCTGCGCGTCGAACATGTAGGCGTGGCCGGCGCCCGATGCCTGCTCGATGCGCGCTTTGATCCGCTGGAGCTGCTCGCGCGCGCGCGCGCGCGCCTTGTGCAGGCTGGCGAGTTCTGCGTCGACGCGCCGTTCGGGAATCCGGAAACGCAGATCGCGCGCGCCGCGCGTGACCACCAGCGCGCGGCCGATCCCCACGCCCGGTGAGACGCCGAGGCCGCTCAGGACCATGGCGTCCCCTTGTCCTGCGCGAACGCCGCTCCCGGCACGGCGTCAGCCTGCGCTTCGTCGAATCCACGAGTCACGAGATCGCAGAGCGCGCCGAGCGCCTCCGATTCATCGGGGCCGTCGGCCGCGATGCTGATCGCGGTGCCGTGGGACGCTGCAAGCAACAGCAAACCCATGATGCTCTTGCCATCCATCTCGCGGCTGCCCCGCGACACGCGGATGCGTGAGGAAAACCGGCCGGCCAGGTGGACGAACTTCGCAGCGGCGCGCGCGTGCAGGCCGAGCGCGTTCGAAATCGTGACCGTGCATTCGACGCTCATCAGCTCTTCTCCCCGCGGAGGAGGTCGGAGGCGACCCAGATCGCATTGCGGCCGTGCTCGCGCATATCGCGGGCAAGCGTCAGCAGATCCTGCTCGCGCGGCGGACGGGCCAGCTTGATCAACATCGCCAGGTTCACGCCGGTGATGACCTCCACCCGGCCTGCCTCGAGAAACGTGACGGCGAGGTTGGCCGGGGTGCCGCCGAACATGTCCGACAACAAGAGTACTCCGGCGGGACCGTCCGCCGTATCGCCAGCGCTCGTGCGCACCCGCTCGATCGCCTGCGCGATCGCGTCGCGCGCCTGATCGACGTCCTCGTGCCAGCCGATCGACACCGCGGCGAAGGTCGGCAGGTCTCCGACGATCATCTCGGCGGCATTGAGCAGCTCGGTCGCGAGTTGCCCGTGCGTGATAACGACAACACCCAGTCTCATGGCCGCTGCGCGTCGGTGCTCGGTGCTCGGTGCGCGGTGCTCGGTGCGAGTGCTCGGTGCGCGGTGCTCGGTGCAAGTGCGCGGTGCGCGGTGCTCGGTCCGAGTGCGCGGTGCGCGGTGCGCCGTCCGAGTGCTCGGTGCGCTGTGCGCCATGCGAGCGCTCGGGACGACGTGCCCGTGTTCGCTGCCGGTGCACGGCGGGTCAGACTCGGCAAAGACTGATCGATTCTCATTCCGACTCTCATCTCCTGGCGCGGAGCACGGAGCACTGAGCACCCAGCACCCAGCACCCAGCACCGAGCACCGAGCACCAAGCACCGCGCGGGCGCCAGCCCGCGCCAGCCCGCTAGTCCGCGCCGATGTCCCGATGCCGTACCCGCAGCTGCACGCGTTCCAGCTTCGCCAGCCCCTTCTTCAGCGCTTCCGCAATCATGACCGAACGATGGCGTCCGCCCGTGCATCCGATTCCGATCGTCAGGTACGTCTTGCCTTCCGCGACGTATTGAGGGATGAGGAACTGCAGCAGGTTGATCGTCCGATCCAGGAATTCGTGCGTCGCCGATGCCTTCTCGAGGAACTGCCGCACTTCCCTGTCGCGACCCGTGTGCGGCCGGAGGCCGGGCACGAAGTGCGGGTTCGGCAGAAAGCGCACGTCGAACAGCAGATCCGAGTCCACCGGGATCCCGTGCTTGAAGCCGAAGCTCAGGATCGTGACGACGAGATTCGCATCCGGCGCGTGCCCGGCCTGCACGTTCCGGAACGCGTGGCGCAGCTCGTGGACCGTCAGCTTCGACGTGTCCACGACGTGATCGGCGATCCGGCGCAGCGGCTTCATCCGCTCGCGCTCCTCGCGGATGCCCTCGATCGCGGACCGGTCGGGCGCGAGCGGGTGCGGCCGGCGCGTTTCGCTGAAACGGCGTACGAGCGCGTCATCCTGCGCGTCCAGAAAGATCAGCACAGGATTCAGATTGCGCATCCGCTTGAGGCGATGAAGGACTTTCGGGAGCTCGTCGAGCATCCGCCCTTCGCGCACGTCGACGACGACGGCCGCGCGCGCGATCTCCGTTCCCGCACGAAGCGTGAGCTCCGCGAGCATCGGCAGGAGCGCCACCGGCAGGTTGTCGACGCAGAAATACCCGAGGTCTTCGAGCGCGCGAATCGCCTGAGACTTCCCGGAGCCCGACAGCCCGGTCAGGACCACGAACCGCGACGATACCGCCGTGCGCGCGGCGCGGCGCGCCGCGTGCCGTTTCTCGCGCATCAGAGGTCCTCTCCGAATTCGAGATCCGACGCCTCGCTCCCGAGCTGCTCGTCGAGACGGTCCACGAGCCGTTGCGCAGAGTTGTGGCCCCCAAGCCGGAGCAATTGATTGCGAGCGGCGACTTCCACCAGGATGGCCAGATTGCGCCCAGGCGCGACCGGCATGCGGATCATCGGGATGCGCACGCCGAGCGTTTCGTAGTACGTCTCGTCGAGGCCAAGACGATCGTATTCCCGCGCGGGATCCCACCGCTCCAACTGCACGACCATCTCGACCCGCTTCGAGCGCCGCGTCGAGGCGACGCCGAAGAGATCCTGCACGTTGATCAGCCCGAGGCCGCGAATCTCCATATGGTGCCTCGTCAGCTCCGGGCAGCTGCCGATCACGAAGGACTCCGCCCGGCATCGCAGTTCCACGGCGTCGTCGGCCACGAGCCGGTGCCCGCGTACGACGAGGTCGAGCGCGCATTCGCTCTTCCCGATCCCGCTTTCGCCGACGATGAGTACGCCGA
This sequence comes from Vicinamibacteria bacterium, assembly GCA_025937075.1. The sequence continues at coordinate 5,457 of JAICSD010000316.1, forward strand.
GGCCGAGAATGTCCATCAGCACGCCGTGCACCGTTCCGCGTGGCGCGAGATACGCGTCGAGCGC
>JAICSD010000012.1 GCA_025937075.1 Vicinamibacteria bacterium
CGTCGCGACGCTGCTGACGAACCGGATTGGCCCCGGGAGCTCGGCGACGCTGCGCCACACCGCCACGAGCAGCTTGAGACCCGCAGCGATAAGGAAGAGCCGACCGTACCACGTGGTGATGAGGATGTCTCGCGGAGACTGGCGCGGGACGTCGTCGTCCTGCAGCGCGGCGCGTACGGGCAACGTCGGCGTCTCCCTCCGGCGTCGACCTGACTGGTGCGTCTCCGGAGGTCGTTCGCGCGCCATGTGCGATTGAAAAGCGAATGATAACAGAGTACCGTCACAGCGAGATGAAACTCGGCGCGGACGCACGCTTCTCCACCATCTGTATTCACGCTGGGCAGATCCCCGATCCCGGCACCGGCGCGATCATCACGCCGATCTTCCAGACGTCGACATACGTGCAGGACGAGCTCGGGCGACACAAGGGCTACGAGTACGCGCGCACGCAGAACCCGACGCGCGCGGCGCTCGAGGCAAACGTGGCGGCAATCGAGGGAGGACGCGCGGCATTCGCGTACGCCTCGGGCATGGCCGCCATCGGCGCCATCGCGAGCCTGCTGCAGAGCGGCGATCACGTCGTCGTCACCGAGAACACGTATGGCGGAACGTACCGATACTTCGAGAAGGTGCTCACGAGATATCGCATCGAGTTCAGCTATGTCGATACCGCACAGCCGGAGCTCGTCGAGCGCGCCGTTCGGCCCGCGACGAAGATGATCTTCGTCGAGACGCCGACGAACCCTGTCATGCGGCTGACCGACATTGCCGCGATGGCGCAGATCGCTCGGGCGCACGGCATTCGTGTGGCCGTCGACAATACATTCGCGAGCCCCGTCGTGCAGAAGCCGATCGCGCTGGGCGCCGATCTCGTCATGCACAGCACGACGAAGTATCTGAACGGCCACAGCGACAGCGTCGGCGGCATCGTCATCGCCGCCCGCGACGACGATGCGGAATGGCTGAAGTTCTTTCAGAACTCGGCGGGAGCCATTCTGGGACCGTTCGATGCCTGGTTGGTGCTCCGCGGCACGAAGACGCTGCCCGTGCGGATGGCTCAGCACAACGCGAACGGGCTCGCACTCGCGCAGTTTCTCGAATCACATGCGAAAGTGAAGCAAGTGCTGTATCCAGGGCTGCCCAGCCACCCGCAGCACGAGCTGGCGCGTCGTCAGATGCACGGCTTCGGCGGCATGCTCGCGTTCGATCTCGGCTCGTTCGAGGAAGCGCGGCGCGTGTGCAATCGCGTCCGTTTGATGGCGCTCGCGGAGAGCCTTGGCGGGGTGGAGACGCTGATCTCTCACCCCGCGTCGATGACCCACTCCTCCGTGCCGGTCGAGCGCCGGCGCGCGATGGGCCTGACGGACAGCCTCGTCCGGATCTCGGTCGGGATCGAAGATATCGAGGATCTCGTCAGCGACCTTCGCCAGGCGCTCGACTGATCGCGCGCCGGCGGTGCCGGAGGAGCTCCACGACCATCGGCAGCAATGAGACCGCCACGATCCCGATGGTCACCAGCGAGAAGTTGTTCTTGATGACGGGCACGTTGCCGAACAACCAGCCCGCGCCGACGCACAGTACCACCCACGCGAGCGCCCCGACGAAGTTGTAGAACGCAAACGAGGTGCGCGTCATCTGCGCCGCGCCGGCGACGAAGGGCACGAACGTGCGGACGATCGGCACGAAGCGCCCCAGTACGACGGCCTTCCCGCCGTACTGCTCGAAGAACGCGTGGGCGCGCTGAAGATGTTCGCGGTTCAGGAGGCGGTTCGAGATACCGGGCCCTTCGTGGGCGTGAAAGGCACGCGGGCCAATCATCCGGCCAATCGAATAGTTCACGGCGTTGCCCGTGAACGCCGCCGCGAACAGCAGCGCGATCGCGATGGGCGTGCTCAGGTAGCCGCTCGCGCACAACGCGCCGGTCGCGAACAGGAGCGAGTCGCCTGGCAGGAACGGGGTGACGACGAACCCCGTCTCGGCAAATACGATCGCGAACAGCAGCGCGTAAATCCAGGTGCCATAGGTGCTGACGAACTCGAGCAGATGCTTGTCGCTATGGAGGAGGAAATCGATTATCGAAGGCACAATCCCACTTCGTCGTAGCGCGCAATGTCAGTTGCGCGACCAGTTGCGTTCGTAGCGCGCAACTTCAGTTGCGTGATGTTATCGCGTTGATTCCGTAATCCAGCGCAAGTACGCCTCGTTGCCGTCGGTAATCGCAACGACAACGAATTCAGGAACTTCGTACGGATGCAGCTCGCGCACGCGCTCCCACAGCGCCGACACCCGCGCGCGCGACGTCTTGATGATGAGCTGACGTTCGCTCTCCCGTTCCACCCGGCCTTCCCACCGATACACGGAGTCCATCAGCGGCAGCAGGTTGACGCAGGCGGCCAGACGCTCTTCGACGAGCGTGCGTCCGAACGCCGCCGCATCGGCGTCGTTGGGCAGGGTGGTGAAGACGAGCACGTTATCGGCAGACATCGGGTCGGTCGGACGCTAATCCGCAGGGCGCAATCGGACGAAACTATTGTACAAAGGAACCTCTCCCGCGCATGCCCTCACCCATTGATCCTAGACAAGTTTCCGGCCGTCCGCAGGATCCGGTTCCGCTGCGCCGGCGCCGTCCCGAGCCGGCGCCGACGGCTTCGTCGCCGTTACGGAGCCGGATCGTCAATTATGTTCTTGCGCTCGTCACCATCGTCCTCGTCGTGGACGCGCTGGTCGGCGACAAGGGATTGCTCGAGACGATGCGCGCCCGCCGCCAGTACGAGGCGGTGGAAGGTGCCCTGAACGCCACGCGGCAGGAAAATAATCGCCTGCGCGAAGAGATCCGCCGCCTGCGCGAGGATCCCACCAAGATCGAAGCCATCGCGCGCGAAGAGCTGGGCCTGATCCGGCCGGGCGAGACGGTGTTCATTCTGCACGACGCCGATCGGCATTAGTGACTTCCGCCTTCAGGCGGAAGACTACGCAATCATTGACTCGCTCGTGACGGACGCGGCATGTTCGACGCGACGACCAGGAACCCCCAGCGCTGCTTGCGCAGGCCCCTTCCGGTCGTCCCCACAATCGCGCGGCGCTCCATCACCGAATAGATCGGCAAGCCCGCGGCTCGCAAGGCTTCGTATTCGCGGCGCAGCAGGACGATGTAGACGCGGCGCTCCTGCGAGAGGAATTCCCTCGCCTGATCGGGTGTGTCGAGCCGTTTGATCGGGCGATTCGAGTAGTAGCGCAGGCTCGCGCGCCAGCGCTCGAGCCGGTACAGCGCGGTCGGCGCGCTGTCGGGCGTCATCTGCTGCAGGCGTCGCGCGACGAACGCTGTCGGCCGTGTCTGTTCCAGGACGGGAAATCCAATCGCTCCCACGATTACGTAGCTCACGAGCAGCGTGACGACCGGCACGATTGCCGTGAGCGGAGCGCGCCATTTGCGCCGTGCATGACGCGCCAGCTGAAGGATGCCGCCAATCGTCAACGTGAGCGGCAGCGCGACCGCGGCCGCGGGCAGATTGAGATCCAGCTCGAAGAGATACACGCTCGCGAAGCTGCCGCCGACAATGAGCATGCCGGCCACGGCGAGAACGGCCCACCGGGCGCCACGCGTCGACGCAAAGTCATCGAGTGCCGCGCTGCGCCACGCCCTCGCCGAGAGCAGGCAGCAGACCGGCGCCGCAGGAAAGATGTACGTATCGAGCTTGAAACGAGCCGCGCTGAAGAACCCGACGATGGCGAGCAGCCAGATCCACAACAGCCGCTCGTCGACCGAGACGCGTACTCCGCGTCGGATCCCGCGCAGCACGTCGGCGCCGCGGCCGGCGGCAATCAGGCTCCATGGGAAGAACGCCGTCGCAAAGACGCGGATGTAGAACGTGTGGCTGACCGGGCGGCTCGAAAATGCGACGGGCTGGGTGAAGTACCACAGGTTTCCGGCCAGCAGGTAAGCCTGCACGAACTGCTTGCCGAACCGAGCGGCCATCCAGATGAACCAGGGTGACGCCGCAAGGGCGACGGCAACAAGGCCACGAATCCATCGCAGCGTGCGGAGCCGTTGGCGCAATTGCTCTCCGCCGAGGTACCCTGCCCCGATGAAGAGCGCGACGAGCAGCAGCGCAACCGGTCCCTTCGTCATCACAGCGAGGGTCAGGAGCGCGTAGCCCGTCACCTCGATGCCGCGCCGGCCGTGTTTTGCCGCGACGAGCAGACACGCGAGCGCGCCGAAGAGGAATGCGGTGAACACCATGTCGAACACCGCAACCGTCGACAGCGCGAACGCGGCCGGCATGGTGGCGAGCATGACGGCGCCCCACGTGCCGATCTCCGCTTCGAAGAGGGCCGCGCCAAGCCACCGCGTTGTGGCGATGACGGCGAGCGCGGCCAGCGCGGTGGGTAGCCGCACGGCGAACTCGCTCTCGCCGAGGAGCCCCACCGACAGCGCCTGCAGCCAGTGGAAGAGGACGGGTTTGTCGATGAAGGGCCGGCCGTCGAGAAGCGGGACCAGCCAGCTCCCGCGGCGCAGCATCTCGCGGGTGAGCTCCGCGTAGTGCGCCTCGTCAGGATCGAGCAGGCTGGCGTAGCCGAGCCGCCAGAACACGACAATCCAGCCGATTGCGCCCCACGCGACCCATCGCAGAGCGCGAGAGCACACCTCCGGCCACGCAACTCCCGGCGTGGTCTCTTCGGGTCAGCTCGTGGAGAAGATCAGCGGATTCTCAGGCATGGCGAGGAACCATATACCTGAGAACAGCTCAGCTGTGCAACTGGCGGCCCTAAAAGGTCCGCCCTACGTCCCTTGGTAAAAGGGCCGCCCTACGTCGCCCGTAGCGGCCTAAAAGGGCCGTCCGACGCGAACAGTGCCGCGGGGTCGCGGCAGGAAGCGCGGCTTGCCCGCCATCGCCGTCAGATACCCTGCATGGCCATGAAGAACGGATTCCTCCAGCGCAATTCGCCGCGAGAGGACCCACGCGTGCACGGCTGATCCCGCGACCGAGGTCACCCACGCGGTGTGGATCAGCGGCAGCGCTGCAAGCTCAGCGAACACCGCGGCGTAGTTTGGATGGCGCACCCAGCGAAACGGTCCCGACGTCACGACGCCGAGCGTCGACGAATCCACCACTTCCACGTTCCAGTGGCGCGCCAGCGTACGAATCACCCACCATCGAACGGCATTGGCGAGGAGGAATACCGCCGCGGCGATTGATGCCAGCACCGGGACGAACGGACGGTGCAGCCCGATCGTTTCCACGACGGCGCCCGTCAGGATGGCGGCGTGGGTGGCGACCATCGCGGGAAAGTACGGATCACGCGTCTTCCGCGCGCCTCGGCTTGCGAGGTACTGCTGGTTGCGCCGTGAGAGGTGGAGCTCCACGAACCGCAGAAGCGCGACGCAGGCCACGAGCGTCACGAACGCAACGACGCTCAGGTCCATTGCAGGAGCAATAGCTCGGCGCTGAACCCCGGGCCGAAAGCCGCCGCGAGTCCGTATTTCCCTGCATCCATCTGCCGCGTCGTCAGCCACTCGTGGAGGATGAACAGGATCGTGGCGCTCGAGAGATTGCCGTACTGACGCAGCACCTCCCATGAAATACGCGTGTCGCATTCGGTGAGCCCGAGCTGCTCCTCGATATACGAGAGCAGCTTCTGCCCTCCTGGATGCAACAGGAACGCCGAGAGGTCGCGGCGGGCAAGGCCCTGACGCGCGAGAAAGCCGTCCACGAGATCGGCGATGCGATCGCGTATCAACTGGGGGACGTCCTTCGAGAGCACGATGTGGAAGCCCGTGTCGCGCAGATCGAAGCCCATTGCGTCGAGCGACTGCGGGAACGTGTACGTCTCGGCATCGAGAATGTGCAGGCCGCTCGGTCGCCGGCCGGTCACGAGGACCGCCGCCGCGCCGTCGCCGAACAGCACGCACGAGATCAGGTTCGCTTGCGAGGGATCGTCGCGCTGGAATGTCAGGGTCGGCAGCTCCACCGAGATGACGAGCGCCGTCTTGTCCGGGAACGCGCGGACGAATTCCCATGCGCGTGAGAGCGCCATCGCTCCGGCCGCGCACCCGAGCTCCGTCACCGGCAGACGCCGCACGTCGGACCGGAATCCCATCAGGTTGATGAGATGCGCATCGAGCGATGGAATCATGAACCCGGTGCAGGACACCGTGATGATCATGTCGACGTCGCGCGCGGTCATGCCGGCGCGCCGCAGACACCCGTCCGCCGCTTCACGGCCCAGACGAATCGCATGCTCCTGGTATTCGAGGGTCGTCTGAGCCAGGGGGCGGCGCTCGACGATGTATTCGACCGGAAAGATCGCACGGCGGCGATCGACGCGTGCGTTGTCGATGACGGCCATCATCGCGTCGAGGCGGCGTCCTTCGAGGCCGAACACGCGCTCCATGTAGAGCTTGACGCTGTCGCGCGTGAGCGTGTGGTCGGGAAGCGCCGTCGCGGTTCCTGCGATGGCAGCACTCGAGGTCGTCGGCGATGTCGCTGTCCTGTGGTGCGTGCGAGCGCGAGAACGAGGCGTGTCGTGCATCAACGGAGCCGGCAGAGAACGCAAAATCGCGTCCGCTCAGTTTCCCGTGAGGATCGCCCGGAGGACCGCCCTTCAGTTTCGCCCGATTGCGGCCGCTTTCACAATTGGTAAACCCGGCTGGGCCTGCGTGAACGTGTGGGTCTCCGTGTGCGTCAACGTGAGCCTGTGCCTGCAGGTGCGCGTCAACGCGCTTCACCCTGGCACTCCGGGCACTGGTGCCGGACGTGCTCGAGCCACTCGACGACTTCGGCGACGCTCGGAAGCGCGCGCGCAGGTTGTCCCGTCACGATGAACTGGATTTCTCCCCACCGATCCGCAATTACCACGGACGCCGGAGGCAGCCCGTCAATCGGATCCGCCGTCACGATCCATGCGGTATCGTGCTCCGCCACCGACTGCTGTTCGCGAAGCAGATCGGATGCGTACGGGGCGGCCGACCCATCCGTTGAAACCGTCACGAGCACGAGGTTCTTGTGCTGCCACAGATCCGCGTAGTGGAGGCGACAGCCGTCAACAGTGGTCACGCTGAACTGCGGGAGCTGATCGCCGCGGCGCATGTATCCCATCCCGTACATTATTGCAGCGAGCCGCCGCGGATTGGTGAGGCGCAGGCCAGAATTCAGCCCGCGGGCACCTGGTTGGTGCCGACACGGACGCTGAAGTCTCCCTGCTTGGCGCTCACGGAGGCGCGTGCCCCCGTGGTGCCCTGCTCGAATTCCAGATCCACCGTACCGCCCGGAACCGCAAGGCCCGCAAGCGTCAGGTCCTCGAGGAACGGCGGCAACATCGGCCGGTCCACGAGCAGCTCGCGCGTCGAAGGATTGAAACGCAGCCGGAGGCACGACTGCAGCAGCTGAAAGACGGCTCCGGCGGCCCACGCCTGCGGCGAGCAGGCAACGGGGTACAGCGTCGGTCCCTCCCCTGCCCGCCGGTGGAACCCGCAGAACAGTTCGGGAAGACGACGCGACTCGAGCCAGACGCTGGCGTCGAAGAGACCGGTGAGCGGCACCGACGTCAGATCGTCGAAGCCGTAGCGGGAGAACCCCGCGACGATCATGCCGTTGTCGTGCGGCCACACCGAGCCGTTGTGGTACGACATCGGGTTGTAGCGTGCTTCCGTCGACGCAACCGTCCGGATACCCCATCCGGAGAACATCTGCGGCGATGTGAGCAGCTCCGCAACCCGGCGCGCGCGGTCTCGCTGCGCAATCGCGCTGAACAGCACCTGACCGGAGTTCGACGTGCGCACGCGGCACGGCTGCTTGCGCCCGTCGAGCGCGATCGCGTAGCACGAAAGGTCCTCGCACCAGAACTGCTCCTCGAACGCCTGCCGCAGCTTCTCCGCGTCGCGCCGCAGGCGATCGGCCTGCGCCGGGTCGCCGAGCGCCGCAGCCAGGACGGCAGCCTGCCGCTTCGCTTCGAACACGTAGCCCTGCACCTCGCACAGGGCAATCGGCGGCTCCGCCAGCGTTCCGTCGGCGTGGAAGACCGAATCCTGCGAATCCTTCCATCCCTGCTGCACGAGCCCGGAGCTCGAGCGCCGCGAGTACTCGACGAAGCCGTCGCCGTCGGCATCGCCGTAGCGATCGATCCATTCGAGCGCACGCTCGACGTGCGGCCAGATCGTCCTGACGAACGCCAGGTCCGCGGTGCGCTCGTAGTACGCGCCGGCGAGCGCGACGAACAGCGGCGTCGCGTCGACGCTGCCGTAGTAGCGCCCGAACGGCACTTCGCCCACGCGCGCCATCTCGCTGAAGCGCGTCTCGTGCAGGATCTTGCCGGGCTCCGCGTCCTGCTCCACTTTGCACGAATCGGCCTGCGTCGCGGCGAGATAGCCGAGGACGCCGCGCGCGATCTGCGGGTTGATCCACAGCAGCTGCAGCGCCGTGATGATGCCATCCCGTCCGAACGGTGTGGAGAACCACGGGACGCCCGCATACGGGTATTCGCCGTACGGCGTGTTCGCCACGAGCATCCGGACGTCCGCAGCGGAGCGGCGCACCCACTGGTTGAAGCGCTCGCTCGAGGATTCGACGGTGGCGTACTGCGTGCGCGCGCCCTCGAGCGCCGCCAGCGCATCCGAGAGGGCCAGGTCGTACGCGCGCGGCGCCACTCGGCGCCCGGCCCGCTCGCAGCGGATGGAGAGCGACAGGCTGAGCGGATGCTGCGGCGGCAGATCGAATTCGAAGCGCGTCGACGCCGGACCGATCGCCGCGGGACGATCGCTCCAGTCGATGACGGTCCACCGATCCTCGCCGTCCAACCCGCGGTATCCAAGCCGCACGCTGCGATCTCCGAGATCCGTCGGCAGCATGGTGCCGCGGCGCTCACGGCGCATCCCGCGCACCTCGAAGATGTCGGCGAAGTCCGCTTCGTAATCGAACGTCAGGACGATGCGAACGGACGATTGTCCATAGTTCCAGAGCCGGATGCGTTCGTGCGAGGCGCCTTCCCAGATGAACCGGCCGCGGAACAGATGGACCAGGTCGCGGGCGAGCACCTGGTCAGGATCGGACAGCGGAATGTCGGGGTTCGTCAGGTCCGCGCCGAACAGCTCGTTGTCTTCCTTGACGCGCGCGCTGAGGAGCAGCAGCCGCTTGTCGTTCAGCCGCAGCCGGAACCGCGACAGATATCGCGTGCCCTCGTGATACACGCCGTGATCGCTCGACCCCAGCGCGCCCATGTCGCCGTACAAGTCGAAGAGCGCGAAGGTGTCGCCGTGCTGGAGAACGAGGCGCTGTTCTCCGGCTTTCGACGCCGTGGCCAGGATGTAGAACTGATCCTGAACCTGAATTACATCTTCCATGCATCGCCTCGGCCGGGTGCATGGCTCTCGAGCTCCTCGGCGGCGGTCCACGCGGCAGACGAGACGCTGCGCGTGAGCGCGCGCTCGTAGACGCGCACGTACCCCTCCATCATCCGCTCGCACGAGAACCGCTCGTCGGCCCACGCGCGGCACGAGTCGGGTGCAATCGGAGAGGACGCCGCACGGAATGCCATCTCCTCGACATCGGCGCAAATCCAGCCGCTGACATCGTTCTTGACGATCTCCGGAACCGACCCGCCGTCGAAGGCGATCACCGGCGTGCCGCACGCCATCGCCTCGATCATGACGAGGCCGAATGGCTCGTTCCACTGAATCGGAAACAGGAGCGCCCGTGCGCGCGCGAGCAGCTCGTTCTTTTGGGCGGGGCCGGCCTCCCCGACGTATTGGACGTCACCGCCGAGCCGCGGCGCGACCTCCTTCTCCCAGTACTCGTGAAACACCGGTTGAATTTCGCCGGCGAGCTTCAGCGGCAGGCCCGCCCTGCGGGCCGCGTCGATCGCGAGATGCGGCCCCTTGCAGGGTGCCATGCGGCCGAGGAACGCGAGATAGTCGTCCTTCTGACGCTGAAAAGTGTACTGCTCGAGCGGAAGCCCGTGATGCACGACGTGGATGCCGCGCATCGGTTCCTGCTTCGCCTGAAACGCGCTGATGGCAACGTACTGCATGTCGGGATAGCGCCGGTACTGCTCGCTGAGCACGGGCTCGTGCGGATGATGCAGCGTGTGCACCATGGGCACGTCGATGAACGTCGACAGCGGCACGCCGACGATATCGTTCACGTGAATCACGTCGGCGGTGCGCGCCGCATCCCGGATCGCCCACGCGGTGTGATCGGCATTGAGCAGATGGGCCGAAGCCGGATCCTTGATGGGCCACTGCGCGCGGCGGTAACGCCACTTCACTTCGGCGCGGACGCGCGAATCGCCGTTCGCGTACACGGTGACGCGATGGCCCGCGTCCGTCAGCGCTTCGGCCAGATGAGCAATGAACAATTCCGTGCCGCCGTATGCCATGGGCGGGACCGGAATGAATGGTGGAGCAATCAAAGCGATATGCAAGGTAGAAATCCTCCGCAATGTGCACGACACTCCGAGACATCAAGATTCTTGCCAGCCAACGGACGGAAATCCCTGCTACTGGCGAGGTCGTAGCTCTGGCGTTCGCTACACATTGCCGGCCATTCGAGACAGCGACCACGGCGACGGGAACGCCGACGCCGGCTCCGTCATCTGATGGGGAGAATCGAAACGGAGTTCATCGATGCGACTCGTTGCTGCGCTTCTCCTCTCGGCATCCGTTGCCGTCGCCCTCACCGCCCGCAGTTCCTCCGACGACAAGCCACCGCAGCCGCCGCGAACGTTCGATGACGTCATTCGCCACAATGGCGAACGCATGATCGAAGAGGGCCGGCGTATCTTTCGCTTCGATACGTTCGGCGACGAAGCGTTCTGGGGCGACACGCTGAAGCTGCACACGGCGATCGAGGGCGCGCAGCACGGGGGCGTTGGCCCCGGCGTCAGTCCTGCCACGGCGCTCGCGGTCGGATTGAAAGTGGATGCGGACGCGCTGTCGCCGAGCGTGCTCGACGCGATTACGCACGGCCGTGTGCACCTGAACGATCCGGCCGTCACGCTCGCCCTCCTCGACGCGAACGCCGTCGTCGGGGTCACGGGGCACCGCGCGGCGGACGGGAGCCTCAGCTCGATCGGCATTCAATGCGCGCTCTGTCATTCGACGGTCGACGATTCCGTTGTCCCGGGTATCGGCCGCAGGCTCGATGGCTGGCCGAATCGGGATCTGAACGTCGGCGCAATCATCGCGTTGTCGCCCGATCTGAGCGCCGTCGCCAACCTGCTGCAGACGGATCAGCAGACCGTCCGGGCTGTCCTGAACAGTTGGGGCCCCGGCAAGTTCGACGCGCAGCTGTTCCTCGACGGCAAGGCGTTCCGGCCCGATGGCAAATCCGCGGCCACGCTGCTTCCCGCGGCATTCGGACTCGCGGGTGTGAACCTCCATACGTATACCGGATGGGGCGGCGTGCCGCACTGGAACGCGTTCGTCGCGAATCTGGAGATGCACGGCAGTGGCACCTTCGTCGACGCGCGGCTCGAGGATCCGAATCAATTCCCAGTCGCCGCGCGTGCGGGGTTTTCCAACGTGCGAAACGATCCGGATCTGATCACCTCGAAGCTTCCGGCGCTGCAGTTCTATCAGTTGTCGATTCCCGCGCCGCGTCCTGCGCACGGCACGTTCGACCCGAACGCCGCCGCACGCGGCAAGGCGGTGTTCAATGGCGCCGGCGGCTGCGCGACCTGCCACGTCCCGCCTATCTTCACGGAGCCTGGCTGGAACATGCACACGGCGGCCGAGATCGGCATCGACGATTTCCAGTCGTCGCGATCGCCGGACCACCGCTACCGCACGACCCCGCTCGCGGGCCTCTTTACGCGGCAGAAGGGTGGGTTCTACCACGACGGACGGTTCGCGACGCTTCGGGCCGTCGTCGACCACTACGATCAGTTCTTCGGCCTGAAGCTCAGCGAGCAGGCCAAGGCGGATCTGATCGAGTATCTGAAGTCCCTGTAGCGAGGAATTCTCCGGCTACTGAGATTCCCGGGCATCGCGTTCGTGGCGGGCGCCTTCCGGGCGCGCGACCCTTCCCCTCTTCAGCGCCGCTCCCCGGAACAGGAGCGCGGCAGCAAACCATGCGGCAATGAACGCAACCGGGTAGCCGAAACCCCGTGGAAACGTGACGATGAGCGCGGCGATGCCGAGCAGGAGCAGCCCCGCGATCATCGCGATGTGTGCCTCCACGGGCTCGAGCACCCGGCGATTCGTAATCGCAGCGGTCACGGTGTTGCCGATGCGCACCGCGCCCGTCATCGCACGCCCGCTGCTTCCGCCGGAGCGCGGGCGCGGCGCGCCGCGGGACAGGTCCGGCGCCCTGACGCGGTTGCGGGCATCGAGCACGACCTCCGTCGCCTTCGTGAGATCCGCGAGGAACATCGCCTCGACCTCGCCCGCGAAGGGCTCGTTCTCCACGATGACGTCGAGCTCGCGATTCCCCATCCAGCTCGCGAGGTTCAGGTTCGTCGATCCGACGCGCGCCCAGCGGCCGTCTGCCACGGCCGTCTTCGCGTGGAGCATCGAGCCGTTCCACTCGAAGACGCGAACGCCGGCTTCGAGCAGCGGACGGTAGCCGGCGCGCGAGAACAGCCGCACCAGAGGGATGTCGGACGCTCCAGGGACGAGCAGTCTGACGTCCACGCCGTCGCGCGCCGCCGCGCAGAGCGCCTGCACGTACGGCGTCGTGCCGGCAAAGTACGCGTCCGTGAGCCACAGCGTGCCCCTCGCCATCGCCGCGACGAGCTGATCGACGCGAAACAACCCCGCCGTGTTGGGCACCGTCGCGACCACACGAACGGAGATGTCGCCGGCAGGTGACTGGCGATCGGAGAGCGGAGGCGTCTCCTCGAGCGTGACGGGCTCGCCTGCCGCCGACCAGGCATCCGCGAACGCGCGCTCGCAGTCTTCGACGGCTGGCCCGCGCAGCTCGATGCCCGTGTCTCGCCACGGCTCGAAGCCGCGGGATGGATCGCCCACCCATGCCTCGCCGACGCACAACCCGGTGACGAACGCAACCGACCGATCGACGGAGATCATCTTGCGATGATCGCGGCTCAGCCACCCGAGCGGGCGATCGAACCGCGGAGGGTTGTAGCAACGCACCGCGACCCCTCCCGCTCGCAAGCGGTTCCAGAACGCGCGCGATGTCTTGCCGAACCCTCCCATCCAGTCGTACAGCAGCCGGACCGTGACGCCTTCGCGCGCCTTCGCCAGCAGCGCGTCGGCGAAACGACGGCCCTGCTCGTCTTCGTGGACGATGTACATCTCGAAGTGGATCGTCCGGCGCGCAGACCGAATCGCGTCGAGCCAACGCGGGTAGTTCTCGTCGGCGTCCCGCAGCAGCGTGACGCTGTTGTGGTCGCGTAAAGGGGCGCCGGATGCGCGGGAGAACGCTTGATCGGCGAGCTGCCGGACGAGGAGCGTCCCTGCGGGATCCGTCGAGGTGAGTGCGCTGCGGACCATCGCTCGTCGGCCTTGCTCGTGTGGCAGCCCTCGATATCAGAGCGGCACGCGCCGCAATCGCAGCGCGTTGCCAATCACCGACACCGAGCTGAACGTCATGGCGGCGCTCGCGATCATCGGGCTGAGAAGAAGCCCGGCGATCGGATAGAGAAGGCCGGCCGCGACTGGAACGCCGACAACGTTGTACACGAATGCAAAAAACAGATTCTGCCGGATGTTGCTCATCACAGCACGGCTGAGATGCCGGGCGCGTACGATGCCCCGCAGGTCCCCTTTGACGAGGGTCACGCCGGCGCTCTCCATCGCCACGTCCGTGCCGGTTCCCATCGCGATCCCGACGTCCGCCTGTGCGAGCGCGGGCGCATCGTTGATCCCGTCGCCCGCCATCGCAACGCGTTGGCCTGCCTGCTGCAATTGCTGCACGATTGACGCCTTGCGATCGGGCAACACGTCGGCCTCCACGCGATCGATGCCCAGCGTTCTGGCGACGGCGTCGGCGGTCGTGCGATTGTCGCCCGTCAGCATGACGATCCTGACGCCGTCCTGGTGCAGAGCGCGGATTGCGTCAGCGGTGGTGCCCTTGATCGTATCGGCGACGCCGATAAGCCCCGCCGGTCTGCCGTCAATTGCGACGAACATGACGGTCTGCCCTTCGCGCCGGATCGCCTCCGCGCGCTCGTCGAGCGCTGCGGCGCCGCCGATGTCCTCCATGAGCGCCTTGCTGCCGACGGCGACGGTCCGGCCATCCACCCTGCCCGTGACACCCCTGCCGGTGAGCGATTGAAAATCGCTGACATCGCCGAGCGGCAGGCGCTGTTCGCGCGCGCCCGCGACGATCGCCGACGCCAGGGGGTGTTCGCTCACGTGTTCCACGCTCGCAGCCAGCCGAAGCACGGTTGCGGCGTCGACCCCGCTGGCCGGCTCCAGCGTGACGAGTTTCGGCCTCCCTTCGGTGAGCGTCCCGGTCTTGTCGACCACGATCGTCGTCACCTTCTCCAGCACCTCGAGCGCTTCGGCGTTTCTGATCAACACACCGGCTTCGGCCCCGCGGCCCGTGCCCACCATGACCGACATCGGTGTCGCCAGGCCGAGCGCGCACGGGCACGCGATGATCAGCACGGCGACCGCGTTCACCAGCGCGTGCGCGAGCTTCGGCTCCGGTCCGACGGCCGACCAGACGATGAAGGTGATGACGGCGACCGCGATCACGATTGGAACGAACCAGGCAGACACGACGTCGGCGAGCCGTTGAATTGGTGCGCGCGATCGCTGCGCCTCGCCGACCATGCGGACGATCTGCGCCAAGAGCGTGTCGCTGCCCACGCGATTCGCGCGCATCACGAACGTACCCGTTCCGTTCACGGTTCCACCGGTGACCTGGGCGCTCGCGACCTTCTCCACGGGGATCGGCTCCCCCGTCACCATCGACTCGTCCACCGTTGCGGATCCTTCCAGCACCGTTCCGTCGACGGGGACGCGCTCGCCCGGCCTGACGCGCAGCCGATCCCCGACGACGACCTGCTCGAGCGGCACCTCCTGTTCCGAACCCTCGCCAACCCGCCGCGCCGTTTTCGGTACAAGCGCCAGCAAGCCGCGAATCGCGGCGCTCGTCCGGCTCCGCGCGCGCAGCTCCAGCACCTGGCCGAGCAGCACGAGAACGACGATCACCGCGGCCGGTTCGAAGTAGACGGCAACCTCGCCGCCCGATCGGAAGGACTGCGGAAAGATCTGCGGCACGAGCGTCGCGACGAGGCTGTAGCCGTACGCCGCGCCGACGCCCATCGCGATCAGCGTGAACATGTTGAGGTGGCGGTTCACGATCGACGCGTACCCGCGGTCGAAGAACGGACGCCCTCCCCACAGGACGACGGGGCTCGCCAGCGCCAGCATCAGCCAGTTCATCGCCGCGTGCGGCAGCAGATGCTGCAGCGGCTGCCCCGGAAGGAACTCCGACACCATGACGGCGAGAATGGGAACCGTGAGCAGCAGCGAGACGCGGAACCGCCACGTCATGTCGTCGAGCTCCGGATTCTCCTGCTCGATGGCGATCACTCGCGGCTCCAGCGCCATCCCGCAGATGGGACAGGAGCCAGGCTCGCTGCGGACGATTTCCGGATGCATCGGACACGTCCACTCGGTTTTCGTCAGCGGCGCCACGTTGACCGGCTCGAGCGCCATCCCGCATTTCGGACACGCGCCGGGACCTTTCTGACGGACCTCCGGATCCATCGGGCAGGTGTATTCGCGCTGGATATCGCCGGCCGCGGGCGGCCGATCGTCGGCGTGCAGGAAGCGCTCGGGATCGGCGCGGAACCGTTCGAGACAGCTCTGGGCGCAGAAGTAGTACGTCTGCCCTCGGTAGTCGACGTGTCCGACGGCATCTTCCGGGCTGATCGTCATCCCGCAGACGGGATCGACGACTTCAGCAGGCGCGCCGGCGGGCGTCTGGGTGTGGGCGCTCATCGCAGATCCCATCATATCCAGCCGGTGTAAGCTGTTCCTCATGGACGTTCTCGATAATTTCAAAGCGGCGCAGCGCGCCGGCTGGGCGCACTTCGCGCCGCTCGCAGCGATGACGACGGTGACCGCGGCGCGCCTCGTGAAGCACGCGGGCATCGAGCCGGGCAATCGCGTGCTGGATGTGGCCTGCGGAACCGGTGTCGTGTCGGTCACGGCGGCGCGTCTTGGCGCGCACGTAAGCGGTCTGGACCTGACGCCGGAATTGCTTGCCGTCGCACGGGACAACGCGCGCATCGCGGGCGTCACAATCGAGTTCCAGGAAGGCGACGTCGAGAAGCTCCCCTTTCCCGACGGCACGTTCGACGTCGTCGTCAGCCAGTTCGGTCACATGTTCGCGCCGCGTGCGGACGTCGCCACGGCAGAAATGCTGCGCGTCCTGAAGAAGGGCGGCACGATCGCCTTCTCGACATGGCCGCCCGAGCTGTGCGTGGGCCGGCTGTTCGCGCTCGCCGGCAGCTACATGCCGCCGCCCCCGCCTGGCATCTCGCCGCCGCCGCAGTGGGGCGATCCCGCGATCGTACGCGAGAGACTCGGGACCGCCGTGCGCGATCTCGTGTTCGAACGCGACATCATGCTCGCGCCAGCCCTGAGCCCGGCGCACAATCGCGAGCTGACCGAGCGGACCGCCGGGCCGCTCATCAAGCTCGTGGAAGGACTCTCCAGCACCGATCCGCAGAAGCTCGCGGACTTCCGGAAGGCATTCGACGAGCTGACGTCGAAGTATTTCGATGGAAACGTCGTTCGCCAGGGATACCTGCTGACGCGAGCGACGAAAGCGTGAGCGGAATCAGCTCGCGGCTTTCTTCTTCCGCATCTGCAGTTCGCTGCCGCCCGCGGCGAAGCCAACTTCGTCCATGAGGTTGTTGATCAGGAAGATGCCGCGACCGCTCGACTTCAACTGATTCGCGGGCGCGAGCGGATCGGGAATGGCGCCCGGGTCGAAGCCGTCGCCCGGATCGCGGACGACAATGAGGATCTCGCCGCGATCGTCGAAGGTGACGCAGCACTGCACGGATTTCGTGCAGTCGTTGCGGCAGCCGTGGCGGATTGCGTTCGCGACCGCCTCCTGCAGCGCCAGCTCCACCGCCATGATGTCCCGCTCCGCCCACTGTTTCGCGTGAAGCAGCTGCGTCACGCCGGCCGTGATCGTCGGGATCGCGGTAGGGTCTGCCGGAATCGTCATCTCGAATTGCGTTTTCGAGCAGTACGGAATGAGGGCGCTGAGTTTCTCGACTTCCTCGTGCGAGTTGCGGAGCTGCTCGATGAGCGCCGCCTGCGCGACTTCGGCGCCGTCCCGCGCAGCCAAAGCCTCCTGCAGCTCCAGCAGGTTGCGCCGCAGCTCCAGCTGCCCCTGCACCTGCCGCCGCAGCGCGTCGAGCGCCTCGATCTGTTCGGGAGACAACGTCCGCGAGACGCAGTCCGCCACGCACAAGGTGCCGAGCGCTTCACCGTCCGGCGTGATCAGCGGCGCGCCGGCATAAAAGCGGATGTGCGGCTCGTTCGTCACGAGCGGACTCTCGCTGACGCGCCCGTCCTGGCTGGCATCCGGAATGATCAGCACGCCGCGCTGGCAGATCGCGTGCGTGCAGAAGGAAATCGCGCGCGACGTTTCCGTCATCGATACACCGACGCGCGATTTGAACCACTGTCGATGCGCGTCGACGAGGGTGATGAGGGCGATAGGCGTCCCGCAAATCTGAGACGCCAGCAGCGTGAGGTCGTCGAACGCACGCTCGGGTTCCGTATCGAGGATCCTGTACCGGCGGAGCGCCGCAAGGCGCGCGGTTTCGTCGGTGGCGACGGAAGGCATGTCAAACCCCTGGCGTGTGGGTGTCGAGCACGGGGCTGATTATCGCCGAACGGATACCCAAGTCAAACGTCTCCCGCGCGTTCGCCGCTCTGCCGCTGGTAAAATTCGACTCCAAATCACCGCTGATGCCTAATCGGGACGGAACCGTGCTCGTCGGCCAGGCGCTGTCGCATTTCGCAATCACCGGACGTCTGGGCGCCGGCGGGATGGGGAAAGTGTATCGCGCGACCGACAGCACCCTCGGCCGCGAGGTGGCCATCAAGGTCCTTCCACGGGAAGTCGCGGGGGTTCCCGACCGCGTGGCGCGCTTCTGACGCGAAGCGCACGTCCTCGCGTCGCTGAATCACCCGCACATCGGCGCGATCTACGGGTTCGAGCAGGTCAAGGGCACGGCGTTCCTGATCCTCGAGCTCGTGCAGGGAGAGGATCTCGGCGAGCGCCTGCAAAACGGCGCGGTGCCCGTACGCGAGGCGCTCGAGATAGCGCGGCAGATCGCCGAGGCACTCGAAGCGGCGCACGAGCGCGGGATCATCCATCGCGATCTCAAGCCGGCGAATGTGAAGGTGACACCCGACGGCACGGCAAAGGTACTGGATTTCGGGCTGGCCAAGGCTTACATCGGCGATGCAGCCAGCGGGGTGGCCGGCGGTCATCCGGCGCTCTCGCCGACGCTGGGTCCAACCGTGACCGCCGCGGGACTCCTCCTGGGTACCGCGGCCTACATGCCGCCGGAGCAGGTTCGAGGCCGCCCGGTCGATCGGCGCGCCGACATCTGGGCCTTTGGCGTCGTCTTGTTCGAGATGCTGACGGGCCGCCGGCTGTTCACCGGCGAGACGATCACCGACGTCATCGCGGCAGTCGTGACGACCGATCCCGACTGGTCGCGCCTTCCGCAGGACACGCCGCCGATCGTCCGGCGCTTGCTGCGGCGATGTCTGCAAAAGGATCCGCGCCTGCGGCTTCCGGACATCGGGTCGGCGCGCCTCGATCTCTCTGACGTCCTCGCCGGCGTGACCGATCAGGATGCCGACGCACCCGCTGCGCCCGCTACGGCGGCCGCGACAACACGATATCGGCGCCTCGCGGCGTGGGTCCTTGCCGTGCTGATCGTTGGCACGGCGGCGGCCGCAATTCTCGCATTCCGGACGCGGCCCGACTCGCGCGCTCGACCGGGATTGCAGCGCGTCACGCTGCAGATGCCGCCCGATCTTGCATTGAATCCGTACACGCCGCCGCTAATCTCTCCAGACGGCCGCCACGTCGTGGTCGCAACCCGTCAGGTGGACCGCGCGGGCATGTTGTGGATCCGCCATCTCGACGCCATGACGTTCGAACCGCTGGCCGGCACCGAGGGGGCTGACGAAGCGTTCTGGTCGCCGGACAGCCGCAGTCTCGCATTCGTCGTCAACGGGCAGCTGAAACGTCTGGATCTCGGCGGAGGGGTACAGACGATCTGCACGTTCGACAGCCGCTTCTGGACGGGCGGCACGTGGAATTCGCAGGGCGTCATCGTTCTGTCGAAGGGCGTGAAGGGGCTCAATACCATCGGCCCGACGACGCTCGTTACGGTTTCAGCGTCGACCGGCGAGTGGCGCCCACTGACGACGATCGATGTGGCCCACGGCGAAGGCGGGCACTTCTGGCCGCAGTTCCTGCCCGATGGCCGCCACGTTGCGTACGGCGCCGACGGGTCCACATCGCAGCAGCGCGGCGTGTTCGTGACGTCGATCGATGCTCCACAGGAACGCCGGCAGCTGCTATCGGAAGGAACGACCATCAGGTTCGTCGGCGATCGCGCGCTGTTCGTGCGCGGCAATACCCTGCTTGCGCAGCCGTTCGATGTTTCGTCGCTGCAGCTCGTGGGTAGCCCATCGACCGTTGCCGAAGGCGTAGACTTCTGGCCGGACGCGGGGGTCGGGATGTTCTCGACGTCCGCTGAGGGCTCGATCGTCTACAGGCCCGCTCGTCTTCCCGATACCCAGCTCGCCTGGGTGCGCCGCGATGGGACGACGATTGCCAACGTTGGACGCCCCCGGCCGTACGGGCAGATAGCCCTCGCGCGCGACGAAAAGCGTGCGGCAGTGGAACTGCGCGATGCGGACGGCCGCTACGACATCTGGCTCCTCGAGCTCGCACGCGGGATTCCGACGCGGCTCACGTTCGACCCGGCGAACGATCGCGATCCCGTCTGGTCGCCCGACGGATCGATCCTGGTGTTCGAATCGGACAGGTCCGGACCGAAGCGGATCTTTCGCAGGAACCTGACGAACGACAATTCCGAGACGCCGCTGTTCACCACGACCGAAGCGGCGGACGTCGTCCCCGAGAGCTGGACGCCGGACGGCACGTCGATCCTGTATTTCAAGGACTCCCCCCCGTCGCGCTCGGCGCTGATCAGGCTCGCGGACGGCTCCGGGACGCCGCAAGCGATCGTGCAATCGGGTCTCAGCGTGGACGAAATGCAGATCTCGCCCGATGGCCGGCTGCTCGCCTACCTCTCAGCCGAGTCCGGCGCCTACGAAATCTATCTCCAGCGCTTCGGCCAGCCAGGAGAGAAGATCCGCGTCTCGACGGAGGGCGGCGGCCAGCCGAAGTGGCGCGGAGACAGCAAGGAGCTGTATTACGTGGCACCGAACCGCAAGCTGATGGCCGTACAGATTCTCCCCGGCAACGAGCTCGCGGTCAGCCTCCCGAAGCCACTTTTCATGATCGGCGATCTCGAGCCCGATTACGACGATTACGCGCCCGCCGCGGACGGCCAGCGATTCCTCGTCAAGCTGCCGATCGAACCCGTCGAAACGGTGCCCATCCACCTGATCCTGCACTGGGACGGGCCGAACGCCTCGAGGTAAACCCCTCCGCCCCGGGACGACGGGTCCCCGGGCGCACTCGGAAATTGGGGTATGATCCCAATTCTCTCCGTCGCGGTCGACCGTCACCAGGTGAACGGCGATGCTCTTCCCTATGGCCACTGTCCTCATCGCCGACGACTCCCCCACGATCCGGCGGATGGTCCGTGTCTCGCTCAACAGCGTGCCGGGCCTCAGCTTCCATGAGGCGGCGACGGGGCTGGAGGCGATTGAAACGCTGGTCATCCAGCCCGCCGATCTGATCGTGCTCGATCTGAACATGCCGGATATGCACGGGCTCGACGTGCTGAAATTCGTCCGGTCGCAGGCCTCATTGAAGAATCTCCCCGTCGTCGTGCTCACGACGCGCGGCGACGAGGCAAGCCGGGAGGCGGCGCTTGCCGCGGGGGCGACGATCTTCCTCACGAAGCCCTTCTCTCCCACGGCGCTTGCGCGGGACGTGGGGACGCTGCTGGGCGCGGCCGGGACCGTGACTGCGCCGGTCCATCGGGAGGAGCGCTCGTGACGGACCGCGAACCGGGCGCACCGGAAGACTTCATTGCCGGTTTTCTCGACGACTACTTCGCCGAATGCGAAGAGCACCTCGCGATCGTGCGCCGCGGGCTGCTCGCGCTGGAACACTCCGACGACGGCGCGGCTGAGGCCGAAGTGCTCGACGAGCTGTTTCGCAGTTTTCATTCGCTGAAAGGCATTTCCGCGATGGTCGACGTGCGCGAGGCGGAACGCGTCGCGCACGAGCTCGAAGCCTAC